>JAAXVQ010000246.1 GCA_013335425.1 Candidatus Firestoneibacteriota bacterium
TCGCGTCTCATGCAGGCCACAACCGCGGCGTTTTTAATCCTGCTGGCCGTGACGTTTTTTTACCGCAGCGAATCCTACTCGCGCGTGGTGGTGTTCTATACGTGGGGATTTACCGTGGTGTTTGCGACGCTGCTGCGCGCGGTTTTGCGCCGCATCCAGGCGGCCTTGCGCCGCCGGGGCGTGGGCACGGCACGGTTGGTGCTGGCGGGTTTAACGCCGACCACGCGCCTGCTGGTCGAGAACATCCGCCGCAATCCGGATTTGGGTTATGAGATTTTGGGCGTGGTTTCCGAAGAACCGTTGAAAAAAAAGACGTGGGAAAACCTGCGCGTCCTGGGCGCCCTGGAAAAAATTTTGGAAATTGTGGCGCGGGAGCGGGCGGATGAAGTCATCTTGGCCCTGCCGGCCACGGCCCACCATCGCTTGGAGGCGGTGCTCATGAACGCCGGCGCATCCAAGGTGGTGTACAAGATCGTTTCGGATCTTTTCGGCATCATCACCAACCCTCTCCAGACCGACGATATTTCGGGCATACCCCTGTTTGCCCTGAAAGAAGCGCCGCTGGCGCGCCCCACGGCGCGGGTCCTCAAGCGGACCCTGGATTTGGTCTGCGTGGTGCCCGCGCTGGTGTTGTTGTCGCCACTACTGCTGCTGTTGGCTTTAGCCGTGAAGGCGACTTCGTCCGGGCCGGCCCTCTTTCGTCAGGAGCGCGTGGGGAGGGACAATCGAACCTTCATCATCCTGAAGTTCCGCACCATGCGCGCGGATGCGGAAAAGCATACGGGTCCGGTATGGGCGTCCAAGGACGACCCCCGGCGCACACCCATCGGTACTTTTTTGCGCCGGAGTTCGCTCGACGAATTGCCGCAGTTGTTCAATGTGCTCGCGGGCAACATGAGCCTGGTGGGGCCGCGCCCCGAACGGCAGCATTTTGTCGACCAATTCCAGAAGACCATCCCGCGCTACCTGGAACGGCATCGGGTCAAGGCGGGTTTAACCGGTTGGGCGCAGGTGAACGGACTGCGGGGCAACACCCCCGTGGAGGAACGGGTCAAGTACGACCTCTGGTATGTGGAAAATTGGTCCCTGTGGCTGGACCTTAAAATTTTGCTGCGCACGGCGCTGGAAGTGTTTCACCACACGGATGCGTATTGATTTTTTGGGCGGTTGGGGTCTAAAGCAAGGCCGATAAAGCATAAACGGGAAATGCCGAAAATGCATAACCGGATTATTTCAACCTTAAGGAGGCAAGGCATGAAAATTTTAGTAACGGGCGGGGCGGGTTTTATCGCTTCCAACGTGGTGGACGCTTATGTGGCGGCAGGGCACGAGGTAGCGGTGGTCGACAACCTGTCCACGGGGAAAAAGGAGAATGTCAATCCGGCCGTGAAGCTCTATACCATGGACATCGCGGACCCGCGCTTGGCCGATGTCTTCGCGGATTTCAAACCGCGCCTGGTAAACCATCACGCGGCGCAGATTTCCGTCCCGCTTTCGGTGGATGACCCGCTGGCGGATGCGCATACCAATGTCATGGGGTTATTGAACGTCCTGACCAATTGCCGCCAACACCGGGTGGAAAAGGTCATCTATGTTTCCTCGGGTGGGGTGGTTTACGGCGAGCCCAAGCAGTTCCCGGCCACGGAAATGTTCCCGCTGCAGCCGACTTCCCCTTACGGCATTGCCAAATATGCCGGGGAGTTATACCTTAAGTTTTTTGCGGCCCAGGCCGGCATCAAGTTCGTCGCCCTGCGCTACTCCAACGTATACGGTCCGCGCCAAATGCCGCATGGTGAAGCGGGCGTAGTCTCCATTTTCATCCAGGCGCTCATGGCCGGCAAAGCCCCCACGATTTTTGGGGACGGCAAGTGCGTGCGGGACTACGTTTTCGTCGGCGACGTGGTGGAGGCCAATTTGAAGGCCATCGAACGGGGCGAGAACGTAGCGGTCAACATCGGCACCGGCCGTCCCACGGACGTCAACGAGCTCTACCGCCTGGTCTGCGACGCGCTGCATACGGACATGAAGGCCCTTTCCGGCCCGCCGCGGCGCGGAGATTTGTTGGCCAACTATCTCGACGCCACCTTGGCCGGTACGGTTTTGGGCTGGAAACCCAAGGTCAGCTTGGCCGAGGGCGTGGTGCTGACGGCTCAGTATTTTAAAAACCTGGCGGAAAAAAAATAGGATGAAAGCCATTATTCTGGTGGGGGGCGAGGGCACGCGCTTGCGCCCCTTGACCCTGCACCGCCTTAAAACCATGGTGCCCATGGCCGGGCGTCCGTTCATGGAGTATCAGTTGCACCTGCTCAAAACGCACGGTGTCCGCGAGGTCGTGCTTTCCATCTGCCATATGCCCGGACTTATCCGCCGGGCTTTCGGCACCGGCTCACGCTACGGTATGAAGTTTCATTACGCGGCGGAGACCACGCCTCTGGGAACGGCCGGAGCCATTAAAAACGCCGAGAAATTCGCGGACGTAAGCCGCGAGCCCGTGGTGGTGCTCAACGGCGATGTGCTCACCGACATTAACTTGACTCAGATGCTGGCACAGCACCGCCGTCGGCGCGCCCGGGTCAGCATTGCCTTGACGTTGGTCTCGGACCCCTCGGCCTACGGATTGGTCAAGCAGGATGCGCAGCACCGGATCTTGAGCTTCGTGGAAAAACCCAGTTCGGACGAGGGGCAGAGCCCGTGGGTGAACGCGGGCGTGTATCTTTTTGATCCCGGGGCTTTTGCGCATATTCCCGCCGGGAAACCTTACTCGGCGGAACGCGGTTTGTTTCCCGACCTTTTAGCCAAAGGCGAGCGGGTTTGGGGTTTTACCAACCGGGACTATTGGATGGACATCGGTACCATCGACCGCTACTGGCAGGCGCATATGGATATCCTGGAAGAACGCATGTTCCTGCTGCCCACGGGCAAGGTTTGGAAGCGCAATCGCCGTATCCGGCTGGGCCAAACCTGCACCCTGCACACGAGTGCGCATTTGAGCCCGGGGACTGTGATCGGAGACCGCTGCCGCATCGAACGCGAAGCGCGTTTGGGGGAATTGCTGGTACTGGGCAACCGCGTGCGCGTGGGCGCGCAGGCCGTGCTGGAGCGCAGCGTGATTTGGGACGACGTAACCATCGGCGAGGGCGCGCGTTTAAACGGCTGCGTGGTGGCTTCCGGGTCAACCATCGGGCGTTTTGCCCACATCCGTCCCGGGACCGTGCTGGGGGAAAAAAGCGTGGTGCCGGATTATTCTCGGATTTAATTGAAAATCATTAAGCGTCAATGTAGGGGCGTATTGCGATACGCCCCTACGGCACGTCATGTGAGAATCATTCAAGAGAAAATAAAAAAGTTCGATGTATGGGGCGTATTGCGATACGCCCCTACGGCACGTCATGTGAGAATCATTCAAGAGAAAATAAAAAAGTTCGATGTATGGGGCGTATTGCGATACGCCCCACCGGCACGTCATGCGGGAATCATTCAAGAGAAAATAAAGAACTTTGATGTGTGGGGCGTATAGCCATGTTAAGGGGAGCGGGTTCGGGCTTTTAAAGGGGTTCTGAACTATTTTCTTTTTTTCTGAAAAAAGGGGAAAACGGCCCTAGCGCATATGGGGCTCGCTACCTACTCGATCAAACCCTCCGAACCGACGGTCACTCGTCCCCCAGATTTTAGGCACACCGTGTCTTGCAGAGCGAAGGAGTTGTGCGCAACAAGCGGTGCTGGGCGGGCATGTTTTCCCCTTTTTTCAGAAAAAAAGAAAATAGTTCAGAACCTTTAAGCTGTGTAATACGGGAACTATTTTTTTTCATAAGCTTATGCGCGTTGCCGACCTGGGAAGGAAATGTATGCAGCCTTTGGGTATTAATGGCATGGGTTTGGCCGGCGGTGTGGGGCTGGGGCTGGCCCAGGCGCTGGAAAATTGGCGGACGCCCGGACGCGCACTGTCCGATCACGGCAGCGTGCCGGGACGCTTCGTTTCCGCGCTGCCCGTGCCGGCGCTCTCCGGCGCCCGGCGCTTCAGCCCTTGGCTGAAAATGAGCCTGGCTGCGGCTCGGGAAGCGGTCGGGTCCGAAA
>JAAXVQ010000247.1 GCA_013335425.1 Candidatus Firestoneibacteriota bacterium
TCCTGTTGGATGAGCTTGGCGGTTTTAAAGGATTCCTCGCCTTTGATTAAAAACACTTTATGGTCAGTAAAATCTTTTCGCAACTGACACGCCAAACCGCCGCGGTCGGCGTATTCCAACTTCAATTCACATCGTTCGGCTTCTCCCCATGACTTCCAACGTTCCACAACTTCGCTTTGGCTGGTGGGATTTCCGAACAAAACCGCCATTAAAGCCGCGCGCAGCGTAGTTTTCCCCGATTCATTCGGCCCCAGGATGACATTCAATCCGGGGGAAAAATCCAGAGACAAAGCCCGCCAACATTTAAACCGTTTTAACTCCAAATGTTTCAGGACCATAACCGCACCTCGGTCCCGCGCAAGTAGGCAACTCCGATTTGCAGCGCTTTTTCCAAATCCGGACGGTGAGCGGCGTCGGCCGATTCAATTTGCGCCTTTAAGGTTCGGATAAACCGGCCCAAGGCGGTGGTTTCAGGGTATTTGTCCATTTCCTCGGGTGAACAGATAACTTGCGTGCGGTCATGAATGCTTACATGAAAAAAATCCGGAGCCACTAGGGTTTTTAGGGCTTCGACATCCAGGGCTTGTTCGGCACCCGCCAAGCCTGTCAGCGTCAAATCCAAAATCGCCTCGGGATTGGCTTGGGTTTTGGCCTGCTCCAAAACCTGCGCCACCTGCGAAACCTCGGCTTGCAAACGGAGCCAGACCCGCTTTCCCAAACGCAAGGGCGATACCTGGACGGGACGGTTTTCCTCAAACTGCACCAACAGAACCGGTCCGGATTCGGTTTCATCCAGAGCAATCATTTCCGGGGCGCCGGGAAACCAAGCCGTCACCCGGCCTTGCGAACAATCCAGGCAACCGTGCCAATGTCCCAAGGCCAAATAATCCAAATCTGTGGCCGCGACCTCCCGGGGGGTGAAGCGTGCCTCCGTGGTCCTGGCTTTCCCCAAATCCAAAGCTGCATGTGCCATCCCGATTTGCCAACCCGTGAACTCCGCAGAGCGCCGCAAGGCGGTCAGCGGATGTTCCGGCTCATCCTGCCGTATCAGGGAAACGCCTTGAATACGCACCTGCAAACCCGCATGTTCCCAAACCGGACTTTGCGGAGAAAGCACGACCAGCGCTTCCCCCAGGTCTTTTTGCAGTTTAGGCAGCCATTCGTTGCCCGCCCAATGATCGTGCGTGCCCGCAATCATCACCAGGGGAATGCCGGCTGAGGCTGTTTTACGCACGAGGGATTGAAACGCCTGCAAAGACTCGGGTGAAGGGCGCAAATTGTCAAAGGTATCACCGGCTAAGAGCAACACCTGCGCGGATTCCTTCACAGCCGTTTCCACCAGATCGTTAAGGACTTCGCGCAGGCGTTGGCGTTGGCGCGTGCCCTTGGCTCCCAAGCCCGAAAAAGCGGCGCCCAAATGCAAATCAGCCGTATGTAGGATTTTTAATGTGTTTTTCATGATCCCAAGGTTAATTCATTTGAATCCAGAATAAGTGTTACGGGGCCGTCATTCTCCAAAAGCACCCGCATATGTTCGCGAAACGCGCCGGTGGCCAGGGGAATTTTCAAGTTTCGCACCTCCCGGCAAAATCTCTGAAACAATTCCCAAGCTTGATCCGCCGGTGCGGCAGCTGAAAAATCGGGCCTGCGCCCGCGCTGGGCGTTCCCCCACAAGGTAAATTGCGGCACGGCCAGAATTTCACCCCCGACTTCCCTAAGGGAAAGATTCATTTTCCCGGGCGGGTCCTCGAAGATGCGCAACCCCGAAATTTTTTTAGCCAACGCGGCGGCATGGCCCGCCGTATCCTCACGCCCCACGCCGACCAGCAGCAACAAACCCCGCCCGATGGACGCCACCAAGTCCTCGCCGACGTGCACCGAAGCGCGATTGACCCGTTGCAACACGATTTTCATTTTTCCCTCCGGGACGAAAGCCGGACGGTTTTTACCTGTTCCCGTTCCAAACGCCGCAGGGTTTTGTCGTCCAATCCGAAGTAATGCCCGACTTCATGCCAAAGGGTTTTCCGAATTTCCCGCCTCAAGCTTTCCAAATTGTCGCATTGGGCCAGAAGTGGTTTTTGATAGAGCGTAATTTTATCGGGCAGAACATTGCCATAGTCCGCCCCGCGGCGGTTGAGCGGCAGTCCTTGGTACAAGCCCAACAAATCATCCTGTCGGGAAAGTCCCAAATCCCGCCGGACATCTTCCGAAGATTCCCAAGCCACGGTCACCGCCACGTTCTCCATTTTTTTTCGAAAAATCCGGGGAATGGATTTCAGCGCTTCCTCAACCAGGGCGGAAAAAGTTTCTTGAGAACAATTCACAGGGGGCATAAGCTCATCCTGCCCGCCGGGCGGGTGCCGCCCATAACGGGGCGGCTTTAAGGGTTCAATTGCCGGAGCGGATTTTTCGTAAGCGGTGATATTTTTCCAGCACCCGCTTAACCCGGTTGAGCAAGTCGTTGGGTTCAAAGGGTTTGATGATATAATCGTCCGCGCCCAAGGCAAAACCGCGCGAAATATCAGTGGCTTCCGCCTTGGCGGAAACAAAGATCACGGGCAGATCGATTGAAGGTTCGCTCTTAATCGCGCGGCAAACCTCAAAACCGTCAATGCCCGGCATCATCACGTCGAGCAGCAGCAAATCAATGTCAAATTTGGTGATTTTGGCGATGCCTTCGGGGCCGTTGGACGCGCCGTAAAATTCATAGCCTTCACCTTCCAAAATGAAGCGGACCGCGTTGCGGACGTCTTCCTCGTCTTCTATGAAAAGCACCTTTGGCTTGATCATGCCGTTCGCCGCCTTTTGGGATTGGAGTTTCGTGACAACTTCGCCAGCATGGCGATGCCGGCCGCGCCGATAACCCCGGCTTGATCGCCCAATTGCGCCACCACAATTTTCGTCGCTGCCAAAGAATCCTTAAGCGCCCGCTTTTTGACTTCGGCGCGCACCGGCCGCAGCAGCAATTCCCCAGCCCCGGAAACCCCGCCTCCGATAATGACCAGCTCAGGATTGAGCAGGTTGATGGTATTGGCAACGGCAATTCCCAAATACTGTCCCGTCTGCGTGACAATTTTATTGGCCAATGCATCGCCTTTTCTGGCAGCCTGAAACACATGCTTGGCGGTGACATCATCCGGAATCCTGCCGCATAGTTCATAAATCAAGGAGTCGCTTGATTTCTTAAGCGCTTCCCGAGCCACGCGGGCAATCGCCGTTCCCGAAACCAACGCCTCAACGCAGCCGTGATTGCCGCAAGCGCAGCGCGGTCCATCGGGCAAAATAGTCACATGCCCCAATTCTCCGGCCGCATGGTTGTGCCCATGAAAAATGTTCCCCTCAACGATAATGCCTCCGCCGACTCCGGTACCCAGGGTATACACCACCAGGTTTTCCACCTCACGGCCGGCGCCCAGCCACTTTTCACCATAAGCCGCCACATTGGCGTCGTTGTCGATCATGATGGGCTTTTTTAAAGCCGTTTGCAATGCCCGCCGAATTGGGACCCGGGTCCAGCCCGGCAAATTGGGCGAGTAGAGCACCACGCCGTTGGGCACATCGATAATACCCGGCACCCCCAGACCGATCGCCCGAAGATTTTGCGTCTTTAGATTCGCTTCCTGAGGCACGGCGCGGGCCAATTCCACCAGCCGGGAAATCACCTGAGCCTTTCCCTCGTGGGCCAGTGTTTTAATTTTCTTGAGTTGGCGCATGCGTCCATGTGAATCCATCAATGCGGCGCTGATGTTGCTGCCGCCCAAATCGATGCCGAGATACCAATCGTTCACGAGGCAAACCTTTCCTACTCCGGTAATATTTTAATAAAACGGAAGCATTTTACGCTTAAAAACCCTTCTAAAGCAAGCAAATAATACGCCCGATTTAAAGCCTGCGGCTATTATGCCGCCTGGCCGACGGCGGCAGGGATCAAACAAAGGTGCTCGAGGCAGGCGATTCGATCCTCGGGAACTCTCCGCGCTTTTGGAGAGTCGCGATGTCGTGCGAATCGCATTGATGCGCTCGACCATCCACCTGGTGACCGCCCCGGATGCACTCGCGCTGCGTCCCCTGATG
>JAAXVQ010000248.1 GCA_013335425.1 Candidatus Firestoneibacteriota bacterium
ACCGTCCCAGACCAATGATTCTCCGGATAAACCACCATCACCGGTCCGCGCTCGCAGGCTTTCAGGCAACCGGTGCTGGAAATCGCAACCTGATTCATGTCGCGGTCGGCGAGTTCCCCTTCCAGGTAAGGCAACAAACCGAGCGAACCTTTTTTGTGACAAATGCCCTGCGGGTCGCCGCCCGTGCGGAAACTCGCGCAGACTAAAATGTGATGCTTGGGTTTTTGCATGAAATGGCCTCCGGAAAAAATTTGTTTTTAAATTGTGGGCGGGCGTGGAAGCCCGCCCCTACGTTACAGACATCGATACAAATATCGTTACAAACGACCTTACAAACAACGATACGAATCATTTTAACCGCATCCGTTGCCGGTTCCGTTGCAGGCTTCGCCGCAGCGTTTGGGGCCGATCAGGTATTGGCATACACTTTCACCGGCCAAGATCTTTTTGACGATTTCCTCGATCATGCCTTCCATGAGGTTCACCTTCACCCCCGAGGCGGTCAAGATGCTCAAGGGGCGCGGACCCACGCCGCTGACGAGCAACGTCGTGCAATCCCTCAGGCTCTGACCCAACTGCTGCCAGCGTTCATCCCCGCCGCCGGCAGCGGGTGTCGGGCGTTTTTCAATCAGTTGCAGGCCCAGTCCGTTGCTGCCGTAAACCCACAAGGTGTTCGCCTCGCCCAAGTGCTGATTGACCAGCAAGCCTTCGCGTGTGGCCACGGCCACATATTGGCGCTCCAACGCGCCCGCAGGCGCGGCCGGCAAGCCGACGGGTTTTTGCGCAGCCGCCTGCAGCACCTGCTGATCGCTTTCGCTCTCGGCTTGCCCCAAAAAGCCCACGGCATCGGCCCGGCAACGCGTGCAATGGTGCATCACCGGCAGGATGTTGGCCAAATGCGCCTTGATTTCCCGCACCCGCTCCAAAGAGGGCACCTGGGCAATGCCGAACGCGGCCTCACTGTTGGGATACATGGGCATGGGGTTGACCAAGTCGGCGCCCAATTCCTTGACCTTGCGGGCCACCTCGAGCACATGCTCGTCGTTGATGCCCTGGATGACCACGGTGTTGATCTTGACCACGATGCCTTGGGCTTTAAGCAACGGAATGGCGGCCAGTTGGTTTTCCAACAATTGCGCCACGCCTTCGGCCCCGGTAAGCACGCGTTTGCCGTAGCGGACGTAAGCGTAAATTTTCTCCAAGATCTTCACATCCACGGCATTGACCGTGATGCTCACGTGGCTGACCTGCAGTTTTCCCAGCTCCGGGATGTACGGCAGCAGTTGCAACCCGTTGGTGGCCAAACAAAGCAGCAGTTGGGGGAAACGCGCCCGCACGCGGCGCAGCGTGTCCATGGTTTCTTCCGGGTTGGCGAAAGGGTCCCCCGGACCCGCGATGCCCACCACCGCGATTTGCGGATGCGCGGCCGTCATTTGCTCCAAATACCATACCGCCTGTTCCGGCGTGAGGACCGCTTGCGTAACCCCGGGCCGGCTTTCGTTGACGCAATCAAAACGACGCGTGCAAAAATTGCATTGCACGTTGCAGCGCGGAGCCACGGGCAGGTGAATGCGCATGAACTTATGCCGGTTCTCGCCGTTAAAACAGGGGTGTTGGGATAAATCCAAAGTCTGGACCATGATGTTGCTCCTTGTGCCGATTACATGTAGGCATAGCCCACCGGGGATTGCTCCTGCCGGCTTTCGATCAGGATGTTCACCCATTGGTCAAACAAACGCTGCGTGCCTTCATACCCCAAGTGCAGCAGACGTTGCCCGCCGATGCGGTCGTGAATCGGAAACCCGAAACGCGCCAACGGAATTTTTAATTTCCGCGCCAAGGCATAACCTTTGCTGTTGCCCACCAACAACTCGGGTTGCATTCCCTCCAGCGCGGTTTCAATGTCGGCAAAATCCACGCCCGCGAGCACGCGCACACCGGCCATCACCGGCGCGTCCAGCCGTTCCTGCAGGCGTTCCCGCAACTGTCCGCTCCTGCCGCCCGAAGCACATAGAACCGGCTGCATGCCGATTTCAGCCGCAAAACCGGCCAGGGCGATCACCCAATCTTCCTCGCCGTAGATCGCCACCCGGACGCCGAAGACATGCTTATGCGCGTCCGCATAGGCGTCCAACAAACGGCCCCGCGCCGCGGCATAAACCGGCGGGATAGCCTGCCCGGCGATCAGAGCCAAGTTCTTAAAAAACCGATCCGAGGCTTTCACCCCCACCGGTAAATCCAGACGAATCTGCGGAACATCGAAAGTCTTTTCCAAGTAGGCGGCCGCGCTGTGTTCGGGCGAAAGCGTGGTCGCAAATTCAAGCGCCGCGGCATGGCTGCCCATTTCCATCATCTCGGCCAGGGGCGTGCCTCCGGGAGGGAGCGTCTGATATCCTTCCCAAAGCGGCCCGTCCAGGGTCTCGGAATAATCGGGCACGAGCACGGCTTTCAAACCGAAGTCCCGCAGCACACGTTTGAGGTAACGCAGATCCTCGGTGGAGACCAACCCCGGAAAAACCGAAACAATTTTCTGCGTTCCCACTTTCCGCGCCAGTTCCCGCGTCACGGCCAACACGGCGGCGTGAAATCCGTCCATGTGCGTGCCCTGATAGCTGGGGGTGGATACCTGCAACAAGCGCGGCAATTCCCCCGGGCCATGGGCGCTTTGGTACTCCTGCAGAATCTTCTTAACATCCTCGCCGATGGTTTCCGACAAGCAAGTGGTGGCCACGGCGATCATTTGCGGGTGATACTGCCGGATCAAATTGTCCAGCGCGCTTTGCAAGTTGGCCCCGCCGCCGAAAACCGCCGTCTCTTCGGAAAAATTGGAAGAGGCGATATCCACGGGTTCCTTAAAATGGCTGATGAGGTAGCGCCGAATGTAGGTCGCGCAGCCCTGCGAGCCGTGCAGCAAACCCACCGTGCCTTCCAGGCCGCGAAAAACCAAGCTGGCCCCCAGGGGCGAGCAAAGCTTGCAGGGGTTTTGCGTGGCCGCATAAGCATGGTCCGGACGCGGCGTGTCCAAAGTTTTCATGACTGCAACCCCTCTTCCCCGAGGCTTTTGGGCAATTTCCAAACCGGAGAACTCACGGTGGCGTGCACTTCCTTGGCAAAATTCAGCATGCCCACAAACCCGGCCAAGGCGATTTTCCGTTCATGATTGTGGTCGCAAAAACCCACGCCCAACTTGTAGGCAATGGGGCGCTCCTTGACCCCGCCGATAAGCAGATCCACGCTTTTCTCCTGCACGAACTTGGCCAATTCAATGGGATTGGAATCATCCACGATGATGGTGCCTTCGGCGCAAATGGCCTGGAGCCTGGCGTAGTCGTCCTTGTTGCCGGTTTGCGAGCCGGCGACCACGGTACGGATGCCGATGAGTTCCAGGGCTTTCAATAAGGAAAACAGTTTAAACGCCCCTCCCACGTAAATCGCCGCCCGCTTTCCGGAGAGCGCCTCCCGGTAGCTCAGCAGTTGCGGATACACGGCGGCAATTTCCGCGCGCACCAGTTCTTGGGTCCGCGTCTGCATGGCCGCGTCCTGAAAAAAGTCCGCCACGTCGTACAACGCCTTGGCCGTGTCCTCCAAACCGAAATAAGAAACGCGGATATAGGGGATGCCGTATTTCGCCTGCATGAGTTTGGCCAAATGCGTCATGGAGCCCGAGCATTGCACTACGTTGAGCTTGGCCCCGTGCGCCCGGGACACGTCTTCCACCCGACCGTCTCCGGTGAGCACCGAAACCACTTCCACGCCCAGACGGCGGTAATACTCCTTGATGATCCAGGACTCGCCGGCCAAATTGAACTCGCCCAAAATGTTGATGCTCTGCGCCCCGATGCCGGTCGTGTCGCCGGTGCCGATCACGCGCATGAGGGCTTCGCAAGCCGCCTTATACCCGTCTTTCTTCGTGCCCTTAAACCCTTCGGAATGCACCGGGATCACGGGGATGTTCTTTTCCGCCGCCACTTTCTTGCAAACGCTTTCCACGTCGTCGCCGATAATGCCCACAATGCAGGTGGCGTAGACAAACGCCGCTTTCGGATGGTGCCGGTCGATCAACTCGGTCAAG
>JAAXVQ010000249.1 GCA_013335425.1 Candidatus Firestoneibacteriota bacterium
CTGGGTTGATGTGTTATAAAACCTTTTAATTTATGGCTTTATATAATATGTAGGAACGGTTTGCAGGCGTAACCTGCGAAATTTGTACTCAAACCGGCTGTTTTGGCTGGAATTGTTGTTTATTATTGGGAGGATAGGGCATGCGCAAGCAATGGTGGGGTGTGGCCGGGGTTAGCCTGGCGTTGGTCATGGTGGTCTTGGGTGCTTGCACCAAGAAAGACGAAGTCCTGGCGACCGTAGGCAAGAACACCGTCACCTTATCGGAGTTCAACCTGGCGCTTTCCAATCTGCCGGAAACCTACAAAGTGCTGACCATGACGTTCAAGGGCAAGCGTCAGATCCTGGACAATTTGGTGAAGAAAAGTCTGCTGGTGCAGGAAGCCGAGGAGCGCGGGTTGGCCAAAGACGCGGCCATCAAAAAACGCGTCGCGGAACAGCAGGTCAAATCGCGGGAAAAACTGCAGAGCCTGATCGCCGAGCTGCAGCATCAGTTGACGGTTTCCGACCGGCAGGTGTATGAAACCATCCTGGTCACGGAACTCAACGGCCGTTTGAAACAAGAAAGCGCGTCCGATAAGGAAATCGGGGAAACGGATATTGAGGCCTACTACGAAGATTATACCCACAAACTACAGACGCTCAACCCCGCGGCCAAGGTGCCGGACATTGCGGTGGTGACCAACCAGATCCGCGCGATTTTGGCCGAGGAAAAGCTCATCAAGGCTTTGGAAAAGAAGAGCAAGGTCGCGGTGGAAGAAGAGAAGTTTCAAAAGCTTTTCGGCGACACGGCCGAACCGGTTGTCCAGGACAACACGGCACACTAAAAACGCGAACGACCTTGGGTTCGCGTTTTTAGTGAAAATAGAGAGTAGAAAGTAGAGAAATACCACGACGGTAAAGCCGGTCACCTTCCGGCGCGAGAGTTAAAAAATTAAAATTGACCGTTTTTAAGTTGGCTTATCGGGTTTCCACTTTTGGTTTTCAAATGCTCTGGCGCCTGAGCTCTTGCGGTTCGGGCGCCAAAAGGCCCCTGACATGAAAAAAATCTTATGGATCTTAATTTTATCGGCCCTGGTGTTGCTGGTGTTTGTGCTGGGGCTTTACTTCCAGGACATTTCCCTGCTTTTCAACCGTCCCAAGGTTGTGGCCAGAGTCAATGCCGTGGAAATCACGGATAGGGATTTGAAACGGGAAATGGCGTTTTTGAAGGTCAGCGAGAACGCGAGTTTCAGCGAGAACACGCGCGAGGACCTGCTGGACCGCATGATCAACGACACGCTCATTGTGCAGGAAGCCAAACGCTTGGGGCTTACCGTGAGCGAGGCCGAGGTGAACTCCCGCGTGGCCGCGGCGCAGGTTGGGTATTCTTCCGAGGAGTCCAAAAAGGCGCTCAAGAGCCTGGGGCTGCATGCGGACCGTTGGCGCGATTTGATCGAGCGCCAGGTGCTCATAGAAGCCGTGGAAAAGCGCGTGGTCGAAGACACGGTTCGGGTCGGCGAGGACGAAATCGACGCCTACTACTGGGCTCATCAGGGAGAATATTACCGCCCCCCGCGCGTGCACGCCCGGCAAATTGTGGTGGAAACTTTGGAACAGGCCCGGGCGCTCAAGGAGAAGCTGAAAGCCGGGGAGGAGTTTCAAGCCATGGCGAGAAAATTTTCCCGGGGACCGGAAAAGGACCAAGGCGGGGATCTGGGGTGGGTGACCGAGCTGGACTTGCCGCGTGCTTTTTCACAAGTTCTTTTTCACCTCCCCCTCGGCGGAGTCAGCGAACCGGTGTCTACCCAGTATGGTTTTCACCTCTTTCGCGTTGAGGAAGCGGACCGGGGCGGCAAGATACCCCCGGACGAAGCCAAACGGCAGATTGCCGACGAGTTGAAGGTGGAAAAAGCCGACCAGGCTTTCCAGGCTTGGATCGAGGATATGCGGAGCAAGGCCAAGATTACCATTAAAGATTTGCGAGGTGGCGAATGAAGCGAAGTGCGATGACGGTGCTGGGGAGTTTGTTGCTGGCGGGCATGGGCATGCAGGTCCCGGCAGCGGAACTACCGGCCCAGGCCAATACGGTCACAGCGGTTGCGGCCCAGGCGGACACGCTTGCGGCCGTCGGGGTCGCGCTTGGCGCACCGGCCAAGTCGGTTGGGAAAACGGCCGCACCCGCGGGCGCCCCGGTGGTCGTGGACCGCGCGGAAATCCAGGTGGGAAACGAAATCATCACCACCTTGGAGATTGAAGAGCCCCTGCGCCAGTTGCGGGAACGCGCGTCCAAGGAGTTTCGGGGAGAGGAACTGGAGAAACGCCTGCGTTTGGCCCGCGAACAACACCTCAAGCACCTCGTTGAGCAGAAGGTTCTGCTCCTGGAAGCGCGGGATCAGAAAATCGACGTTTCCGACACGCAGGTGAGCGAGCGCGCCAAGCAGGAGATCGACGGTTTGCGCTCCCAGTTCTCCAGCGAGAAGGATTTTGAGAAGCAATTGGCCACGGAGCATTTGACCGTGGAAGATCTGCAGTCACAGCGGGAGCACTTGGTCCGCGAGCAGCTGCTGCAGCAAAAACTGCTGCAGTCCAAGATGCAGGAGCTGACCACCGGCGGCGATGTCAGCGACGCGCAGCTGGCAGAGTACTACCGCAAGCACCAGGACGAATACAAGCGGGTGGCGCGCGCGAAGATTGCGCAGATTTTTGTGGCGCACCCGGACGCCGGCCTGCCTGCAGCCGAGTTTGAAAAAGCCGAGCGGGCGGCGCGCGCCCGGATCCAAGAAGCGCTCACGGAACTTAACGCCGGGGGCAAGTTCGATGCGGCGGCCCGTAAATATTCCGAACATCGCGCCACGGCTGAAAAAGGCGGTGAAGTGGGCTGGATTGAGCAGGGGGAGCTGGGCATGCCCGAGTTCGATAAAGCCGTGTTCGGGCCCTTGAAGGCGGGCGAGACTTCCCGCATTATTACCACGGGGCGCGGTTTTTTTGTGGTGCGCGTAGAAGATCGGCAGGAAGGCGGGGCCGTGCCCCTCGACGAGGTGCGCGGGCGCATCCGTCAGGTGCTGATGAACGAAGGTTCCGACGCACGCTATCAGGCCTGGATCGACAGCTTGAAGCAAAAATTCAAAGTCACATACGCCGATTCCAAGTCGGCCAGGTGATTTAATACGGTTGTCAAGTCCGCGTTCGCAAGCCGGGCGGCGGCCAAAGCCGTGGACGCCTGCTGGACGGAGTTGTCCAAAATGGTCGGCAAGAAAGTCAAGAAGGTCGAAGCGGCTTTGAAGCCGGCGTTGGACGAAGCCAAGACGTTGGCGGAGAAGTGGTTGGGGATTTTTAAGAAGTAGTTTTGGTTCTGCCTGCGGTTTAAATTTGCGGGCGGTGTTGGAAAACAAAAAGCCCCGGCTGATTTTTGGCCGGGGCTTTTTGTTTTAGGAATTAAGGTAATTGCCGTTGTCGAGAATTTATTTTTTCTTATCACCTTTGGTCGGGTCCGCCGGAGGTTCGGCTGCGGGGGCCTGCATGCCGGGCACGCAATTCATGCCGGCCATGCCGGGTCCGCCGGGCATACCGTGCATGCCTTGCATGCCGGACATTCCCGGCATGTTGTGTTCCCACATCTCGCCTTTCATCATACCCATGCCCATTTTGCCGCAATGCCCCGGACGGCAGCAGGTCAGCGTGACAATGCCCGCGCCCAAAATCACGGCAGCGGCCACCCACAAGACCACGGCGACCACCAGACCGAAGGTCTTCAAGGTTGCGTCTTCGGTTTTTTGGCGGGCGAAAAGCACGAAAAAGCTTACGGTCAACAGCATGGCCACGGGAACCAAGGCCAGCACACCCAACATGTGATGCATGGGACACCTCCTGAAGATAAAGTACCGTAGGGTTATTCTAGGCCGGGGGGGAAGGCTTTGTCAAGGGGGAGGGCGGGGCCTGAATGTTTTTGAAAAAAAGTCAGGGGGGAAAACGGCCTTTGCGGTATGAGTGCCTTGCGTTCGCTCGAAGTAAACCCTGCGCACACATGGCGGATGGTTTCCGCCCCAAGAGCAGACCATGTCGAGC
>JAAXVQ010000250.1 GCA_013335425.1 Candidatus Firestoneibacteriota bacterium
GATTTTCCGGGCGTTCCCCCGAAGCCAGGCGCACGATTTTTCCCGGGTTGCCCACCACCGTGCACCCCGGCGGCACCGCGTGCACCACCACGGCCTGCGCGCCGATTTTCGCCTCGGCCCCGACGACCAGCGGGCCCAACACTTTGGCTCCCGCGCCGATCACCACGCCGCGCTCGATGGTGGGATGGCGTTTGCCCTTGGACAAGGACGTTCCGCCCAGGAGCACGCCCTGATACATCAGCACGCCGTCCCCCACTTCTGCGGTCTCGCCGATCACCACGCCCATGCCGTGATCGATGAAAACGCCTTTGCCGATTTTGGCCCCCGGATGAATTTCAATGCCGGTTAAAAAACGGGAAAGGTGCGACACCAGCCTGCCCGGGGTCTTGAGCTTGATCCGCCAAAGCGCATGCGCCAAGCGGTGAAACCAAATCGCGTGCAACCCGGGATAGCACAAAATCACTTCCACCAGATTTCGTGCTGCCGGGTCCTTGGCGAAAATGGCGCGGATATTGTCAAACATGTCCCCACTCCTTTCCCGCCGTCCGGCCGCAGCGCCGGCGTGCGGGTGGAAAATCTACTCTCCCTGGCTTCCCGTGCCCTCGATGATCACTTGCGTCAAGGGCGACACGAGGCGGAGTTCATCGCCTTTCAACGCCGCTTGGGAAGCCACCTGCAGCTTGACCTGGACCTTGCGCGCTTGTTCCCGCAGGAACGATTCTTCCCAGTACAAGGCCGCATAAGGCGCCAGTTCCAGGGTAAATTCGCTCTCGCCGGTCAGGCGCCGGGCTTTCTTGAGCAGGCGCTGCAAGCGCAGCGCCAACGTGTCGCGCGAGCGCACCCAGCCTCGATGCTGGCACATGGGGCAGGGCTCGCAGAGCGTGCGCAACAGACTGCCGCGCACCCGTTTGCGGGTCATTTCGATGAGCCCCAGGTCGGTCAACTGACGCAAGCTGGTCTTGGCGCGGTCGCGCTGCAGGGCCTGAGCCAATTCCAGGTAAACCTTTTCCTTGTGCTCCTCGATGCGCATGTCGATCAAGTCCAGCACGATGATGCCGCCCAAATCCCGCAGGCGGAGTTGGCGGGCGATTTCCTGCGCCGCCTCCAGGTTGGTCTTTAAAATCGTATCATCCTGGCGGTGCTTGCCCACGTTGCGCCCGGTGTTGACGTCCACCACCACCAGCGCCTCGGTTTCCTCGATGACCAAATAACCGCCGCACTTGAGCCAAACCTTGGGGCGCAAAGCCTTTTCGATCTCGGCTTCCAGGTTGAGCGCTTCAAAAACCGGCGCCTCGCCCTTGTAGAGTTCGATGTTGGGTTTCAGCGCCGTGAGAAACGTCGCCAGCCAGGCTTTGAGGCGCTTGCCGTCGGTGCCCGCGTCGATCACGATGCGCACGTCCTCTTCGGTCATCACGTCGCGCGCCACGCGGTGCAGCAACCCTTCCTCCGCGTGCAAAACCGCGGGAGCCTTGCAGCGTTTTTCCTTGGCTTTGATGTTCTTCCAAATTTTCAGGGCATGTTGAATTTCTTCCTTAAAATCCTCTTCGGCCACGCCCTCGGCCGAGGTGCGCGCGATGGTGCCGAAACCCTTGGGCGTGGCTTTGTCCAAAATACCCTTCAGGCGGCTGCGCTCGGCTTCGGTGGCAATGCGGTGGGAAACACCCGAGTGCTCGGCGCCGGGGATCAGCACCGCCAGACGCATGGGCACGGAGATTTGTCCGGTCAGACGCGGGCCCTTGGTGGAAATGGCGTCCTTCTCCACCTGCACCAGGATTTCCTGCCCTTTTTTAACCAAATCCTGAATCGGGCGGCGGTTAAAGCGCTCATACCCGGGCTGCCCTTCTTCCTCGCCGCTTTCATCCTCATGCTTGCCGGCTTGCTTGGCCTTCATATAATCTTCGATGGTTAAAGACTCGGTGAGGATGTCGCGCGCGTGGATAAAACCGCTCTTCTCCAGGCCGATGTCCACAAAGGCGGCTTGCAGCCCCGGCAGCACCGAGGTGACGCGCCCCTTGTAAATGTTGCCCACGATCGTCCGCTCCTGGGCGCGCTCGTAGTAATACTCCGCCAGGCGGCCTTCTTCCAGAAACGCGATGCGCGTCTCCTGCTCGTCGTGCGCGATGATCATTTCGCGTTCCAGTTTGGAAAGCGGCGTCAGCTTTCGCGCTTCGCGGCGCGGCGGCTTTCTGCGTCTTACGTTTTTCATTGATGATTTTCCTTTAAATAATGTATTTAAGCGTCCCGGCGGCCCCGTTAGGGCTCAACGCGCGGAACGTTTATTGACGGATTCGGCTTTCCAGCTATTCTTTCATTTTCCGGTAAAAAAAGCAACCAATCATGCAAGGGGTGGGGATGCCGTCGACCGGAAGGAACTTGGTTTTTAAAAAACTTTTTGCCCCGATTGTTTCCGCTCGGCTCGCCCACGCATGCTCCGGGGGGCTGCCGTCAGCCGGAAGGGACTTGGTTTTTTAAAAACGTTTTGCCCCAACTCTTTATATCCGGCTGGCCCACGCGTGCTCCGGGGGGATGCAAGCACGGTGTGCCTGGCGTGAGGACCCGCGCGCCAGGTGGCTGCAAACTAGGGAAGCCACCGCTGTGCCGGATATGGGCAACAAAAAAACCGTGGTCGCGTCCGGCCTACTGTTCTCCAAGCCCGGCTATCGGATCCGGACATGGGGCAAAACGTTTTTAAAAAACCAAGTCCCTTCCGGCCGCCTTACGCGGGGTTGGATTTAAATTCACGGTATCGTGACACCCTCGCCCTGCCGGCGCCCCGAGAGCGTGCGGATGACCTGCGCCTGCCAGGGCTGGGCCCAACCTGCGCTGAAATACTCCACCAGCGTCGAGACCTTGGCCGTGCTGCCGGGCCCGGTTTCATGCAGCCAACGCACGCCGATGTCCGCACCCGAGGAATCCATCTTTATCCAAACCACGGCCGCGCGCAAATTCACCTTGACCGGCCCCTTCTTGGACCATTGGGACCCCGGAACTTCGGAGGCCGCGGCAAACGCCGCCACCCGCGCTTCCAACTCGGCCGCGTGTTCGCCGGCGGTGCTCCAGCGGATGAGGTACTCGCCGGCATTGATGCGGTCCGTGAGCGAGGGTGTGGACAAGGGCACTTCGCGCCCGGCCTCCACGCGCACCCCAGGTGGCAGCATGCGGTTGAGTTCCTCCACCACCTGCCGGGGATCGCGCCATGAATCCAGACCCAGATCCAACCACTCCCCCAACCCGGCATACCCCACGGACAAGGGTGGGCCGAACGAAAGCGAGGGCTGGGGGTGAAACCCCACCGAGTAATGCAGGGGCAAGCGCGCCCGGCGGGCGGCCCGGCGGAAAAGGTTGACCAGATCCAAATGCCCTACGAAACACAAATCCCCGATTTTTTGGTAGCGCAGACGCAGGCGCACGGCTTCGCGTTCGGGTGCGGGCGGGGCCGGGATCTCCGCCGGATTTTCCGCCAAGACCTGAGCCGGAGGCTCGGG
The DNA here is from genome assembly GCA_013335425.1 of Candidatus Firestoneibacteriota bacterium. GTDB lineage: Bacteria > Oederibacteriota > JAAXVQ01 > JAAXVQ01 > JAAXVQ01 > JAAXVQ01. Next base: position 3,486 of record JAAXVQ010000250.1, read on the forward strand.
GCAGGCGGTTTGGTCGGATACGCCGCAGGCATGACACCCGGCCGTGCGGCAATCCGGAGTTTGCGCCTCGCTCCCGGCCAGGTTGCGTTCGCGGCGCAAATACGCTTCCGGCGTGCCCATATCCAAATGCGACCAAGGCAAAACCTCGTCCTCGCGGCGCGCACGCAAGGCATAGGCGTCCGGGTCTATGCCCGTCTCAGTCATAGCCCGTTGCCACAAGTCGAACCGGAAATGCTCGCCCCAGCCGTCGAAACGCGCGCCCAATTCCCAAGCCCGCCGGATGGCGCTCCACAAGCGGCGGTCTCCGCGCGCCAACACGCCTTCCAAATAACTGCGGGTGAGATCGTCGCGTTCTTTTTTGCCGAAACGGTACTCGACGGTTTTGGGCAGGGCCCGCGCCAATTGTTCCAGGCGTTCGGCGGCCACGACGGGCGACAGTTGCGCTTCCCATTGGAACGGGGTGTGCGGCTTGGGCACGAACATGCTGATGCCCA
>JAAXVQ010000251.1 GCA_013335425.1 Candidatus Firestoneibacteriota bacterium
AGTACCAACCCTTTATCCGCAGATGAAGCAGATGATGTTTCAAAACCAACAAAATTTAGCCTCTAAATAATTTAATCGCGAAAAGAACGCTTATATTTATTTAAATTCCTCTCCCCTTGCGGGAGAGGATAAAGGGGAGGGGAATTATAAAAACACCTTTCCATCACAGAAACTAGATAGGTCTTTAATCTGCGACCATCTGCGTCATCTGCGGATTGCTTGTTTTTATCTGAACAATTTTTGCCTTTTTCATTTCTGGTTTTACCGAATAACCGCGATGCCTTTGAGCGCGCTCTTTTTTCCGTCCTCAGTGGTCACGCGCATGAAATACGCGCCGTTGGCCACCCGCTCGCCCAACCCGTTTTTGCCGTCCCAAATTTTTAGATTTTTTCCCGCCACGACCTCAGCCGCGGTGTAGTGCTTTTTCCAGACCAAGGCGCGCGCCACATCGTACACGGCCAAGTCCGCGCCCCGGGGCAAATCCAACAGAAAAACAATCTGCGTGGTTTCACGCTCCGGATTAAACGGATTGGGATAATTGTAGAGCGTCAATTCCGGCCGGATCACTTGCGGATTGCCCAACGCGGCCAGGACATCGATTCGCCCGGCGCCCGTCTGCTGATCAGGGCCCGGCGCTCCAATGTCCAAAGCCGTGGCTCTCAGCCGGTCCGCGACCTGATCCGGCGTCATGCCCGGATCCGTTGACCAAACCAGCAAGGCGGCGCCGCTGGCCACGGCCGCGGCCATGGACGTGCCCACCTCAATGCCGTATTCCCCGGCCTCGCTTCCCCCCAGCGTGTCCGTGCCCGCGCTGTTGGCGTCCCAAAACGTGCTGAGCATGCCCGTGTCTTTGGTCAAAGCTTCGGCCCCAGCTCCGCCCGGCGCCGAGAGAGCCACAAACGGGCCCCAGGTCGAATAGCTCGCCCGCCGGTCCCAAGGATCTGTGGCCCCTACGCCCAGGACATGCGCCAAAGCAGCGGGATAATACCTGGTGTTGTCCCCGGAATTGCCCGCAGCCGCGAACACCAAACAACCGTGGGCATAGGCATAATCCACCGCATCCTGCAGAGCCTGCGGCGGCGTACCGTCGTCCGAGGGCCCACCCAGGGCGAGGTTAATCACGCGCGCCCCCTGGTCCGCGGCCCAGACAATGCCGGCGGCAATGTCCGCGTCCGTGCCGGCGCCGTCTTGGTTTAAAACTTTCACGGGTAAAATTTTTCCCGCCCAGACTATACCGGCCACGCCCACGCCGTTGTAGGTTTCCGCGCCGATCAAGCCCGCCACGTGCGTACCGTGGCCGTTGTCGTCCATGCCCCCCGCAGGGGGCGTGTACTTGTCCTGATGAACCAGCGTGACACCGGGAAGCAGGCGGTTTTTCAGGTCCGGATGATTTAAATCCACCCCCGAATCCACCACCGCAACCGTTAAGTCATTTCGCCCCGAAGTTACGGACCAGGCATAATTGGCGTTGAGCTTGGGTAAATGCCACTGTTGATACCTGCGTTGGTTGCGCTCGGGCCGGTAGTAGGGATCGTTGGGCACCACTTCCATGGCTTGCGCATACCGCCAGTAGTTGGGCGCGGCCCAGAGCACGTCCGGATTATTTTGTAAAACCGATCTTTGCGCAGCCCAGGCGGTCCCCGAGTTGGCTGCCAAGTGAGCAATGCCCAAAACCGCCAACCCGGTTTGGCGAGACAAGGCCTGCGCTAAACGCGAACCGGTTTTGTATTTCACCAGCCATCCCGCCGGTGTCAGGGTGCCGCTGCGGGCCATGGGCACTTCCCGCGGCTCCTGCGCCGCAGCCGCCAAGGTCAGCCCCAGCACCCCTCCCATGACGAATAAAAACCCTATGCGCTTCCCGCCCGCCATAAATGCCCGCCTCTATATGTCGTCGCCGATGGCGCGGTGCAGCTTGATCCGCGCTTGAATATATTCATATTGCGTCTGCAAGTAATTGCTCTCCGCCTGATTGAGGGCCAGTTGGGCGTCCATGACATCCAGATTGGTCATCACCCCGTTGGCATATTGCTGCTCGGCAATGCGGTAGCCTTCTTGAGCCAGTTGCGCATTCTTTTTTTGCGCTTGCAGCGTCTGCAGGGCCGAGGTCAGCGTCAGGTACGCTCCTTCCACTTCGATCTTAATGCCGTCCTTCAAGGCCGCCAATCCCAACTCGGCTTCCCGGGTCCTGGCGGCGGCCGCCTGTACCTTGGGGATCACGGACAAATTATCCCAAAACGGCCAGCTTACCCCCACGCCCACCTGCCAGGCGTGCTTTAAGTTGGCGCCCTCCGGCGGAAACTGGCTGTCGTTGGTATCGTAATATGTCCACGCGCCGGTCAAAGCCAGATTGGGTGCGTTGGCTGCCAGGGCCAGCGAAGTGCCGATGTCAGCCAGGCGGCGGGCACGATCCAAATTTTTCAATTCCAGACGCTGAACTTGCGCCCGGCGCTGCATTTCGTCCAAGGGTGGCCAAATCTCCTCGACAATCGGCAGGGTGCCGGACGTTTTGATTTCGTGCGTGGTTTCCAAACCCAAAGCCGCGGCCAAACTCCGCTTGGCCAGAATCACCAAAGTCCGGATTTTTATGACCGCGGGCTCCAGATTCGCCACCTGTACTTCGGAACGCAGCAGGTCGTAATTCGAAGCCGCGCCCTCGCGAACGCGGCTTTTAACCACGTTGAGATGTTGGTTCAACTGGCTCAGCGAGGTTTCCATCACCGAGAGCATTTTTTCGTTCACTACCGCGCCGTAATAGGCTTGGGTAATGTCCAGATAAAGTTGTCCGTGGGCCAGGCGCGTGGCATCCCGGGCCATGTCGTATTGCAGACCGGCCAAGCGGAACGCATTGAAAATTTTGCCGCCCGTAAAAATCGGTTGGGACACGGAAAGCTGCCCGGAATAATAATTGGTGGCCAGGGCCATTTCCTGGGGCACGGACGGTCCGCCGAACATGTTGCCGAGATCCAGGCTCATGGTCTGCGGTTTGTTGTCCAGCACGTACCCGGCTTGAAAAGATCCGGTAGGTCCAAACCCCAGCGAAGCCTGCCACCATTGGGCGGAGGCTGCCGTTTCCCGTTCTACCTGCATGAGGTACGTTTTATTGTTTCGCACCGCCAGACGCAAAGCTTCATCAAACGATAGGGTTTGCGACAGCGCCGAAAGAGTGCTGCCGGCAGCTTCCGGCGCAACCGTTTCGGCGGCCAACACGCCTGAGACCCAGATCAAATTGCAGACCGCCATACCTACGATCAGGTTCCGTTTAAACACGCTCTCTCCTCCCCAATTTCAAAGTCGTTTTTTCGCTTTGCATAAAAATATCCGCCAAAGCCAAGAAGGCCTTTTCCAAACGGATCTGGTCGGCCACTTTCAAGGTTTGCAAAAGCGCTTCCAGGTTTTTTTGCATGCAGTTTTCATAGTAGGCGCACTCCTTCCGACCGCGCGGGGTGATATGGACTTTAACCACCCGTCGGTCGACCGCGTCCTGCAGACGTCCTACTTTGCCTGATTTCGCCAGACGGTTGATCGTGACCGTCATGGTGGGCAGCGCCACCCCGGTCCGTTTGGCCAAATCGGTCATGGCCGCGGGCCCATGTTCCCGCAGATAATATAAGATATGAACCTGGGCGATGGTCAGCCCGGTTTCCACCATCACGGGCTGGGAGGAAAGTCGCGCATGGATGCGTTTGTTCATCTCCGGGATGATCCGCGCCAGGTAAGCCGCTCTTTTCCGGACTCCGGTTGCCGCCATGGTCCCCACCTCAGATAAGTTCTATAAGCTAATAATTAGAGCAGCTAAGTATATCGGGAGTCATGCGGATTAGCAAGGAAAATGTTCCGGGGATTATCGCCCTATTTTTTTTGGCTGAACCGCAACAGGCCTTCCCGCGCGGTCACGACCACGGTGCTCCCCGGCAAAAACTCGTTGGCCAGCAGACGTTTGGCCAGCGGGTCGGTCAACAGGTGCTGGATGGCGCGCTTTAAGGGGCGGGCGCCGTAAATCGGGTCGTATCCCTCCCGGGCAATGGCCTGCAG
>JAAXVQ010000252.1 GCA_013335425.1 Candidatus Firestoneibacteriota bacterium
TTTTTTCTGCCTGGGAGCCCTGGGGCTGCTTTATTACTTTCGGGACGCCTGGGTCGCCCCCCATTTGAAAAGCTTGCTGGTTTCTACCGTCAAACGTGAGTTGGGCCTCGACGTGGCCATCGGGCATTTGGGCGGAAGTTACTTGAGCGATTTGGAAATTAGGCAAGTACGCACGCTCCGCGCCCATGCTGCCGGTCCTTTGGTTTTCCTCAACCTTGACCGTTTACGTTTGCACTATTTCCTGCCGGCGCTGTTACTGGGCCAAAAAACGCTGGGGCGCGATTTTACGTTGGAACTCCAAGGCGTTAGGGCCGGATTCTTAGTAAAAGAACAAACAAATGCGGGTCCGTTCCCCGCCGGCTCCCCAAAAATAAAGAAAAACGTCTTTACCTGGCCATCCCTGCCTAGGCTGCTGATGCAGGATGTTGTGATTTCCGTGGAAACGCCCTATTTGAGTTTGCCTGAACTTCGCCTGGAAAGCCAACCGGCCGGCGATCATCAAATTCGGTTGCGCGCCGCCTCGCCGCGGGTTGAGTTGAAAAGCAGCGATCTGAGATCAAGGTTTTTTTCTTTGGAAACGGAGATGGTGTTCACACCGGAAGAAATAAAGATCAAACGTTTGAACGTGGTGCAGGCTCCCGGTTCCAATCGGTTATTATTGCTCGCCGGGGTGGTACCTCTGGAACCCATCTTGGCAGGACAATGGGGTCAATGCTTGGCGTCGGCTGGCGGAAAATTTATTATTGAAGTTAAAGACGTTTCTTCCTGGCTGACAACGACCGCTCAAAAGCCGATCCATTTGCCTGCGCATGCATTTAAGTTGGAAGGCGAAATAAGCAACGGTAAGCTCCGTATCCGGCCCGTGGTTTGGGAAATGGCACAAGGTCGGTTTCAATTGGAACGTTTTTCGGCCGACTTGGAAGCTTTGACCGGTTCCGGGCGTGAGCTGCCCTGGGAGATCAAGGGGACGCTACAGGCCGACGATCTTGCGCCTTGGGCGCAATTGTTGGAGATTTCCGGGATCAAGGGAGCTGGGCACATAGCCTGGGAGGGTCAAGGCGGCCTCTCGGATTTTACGGCGCAGGTACAGGCTGGATTTTTAAACGTGAATTATCAACCCGGTGAATCCGAGGACATGGCTTTTCACGCCGGTAAGTTGGACTTTCAGATCCGGCTCCAAGGCGCTTTACCGGCGCCCCGGCTAACCGGGATGCTGAGTTTGGAAGCCGGGCAGGTAAAGCTTTGGTCGGACTTTCCCGTGATGCGCGATATCCGCATGAATGCGAAGTTGGATTCTTCCCGGGCGGTTATTCCAAGCTTGGAAGGCACCTTGGGCGGTTCGCCGTTTTCCCTCACCGGGACCGTGGAAGATTTTTTAACCGGACAACCTCGGTTTGATCTGAAGCTGCAAGGTGAAAATCTGCTTTGGTACCGCAGCGACAGCCTGCGCCTTAGGGCCGATACCCAAATCGCATTCCAAGGCCCGTTGGCAAAAATAAATGTTTCCGGGATTGGAAAAATTACCGACGGCCTCTACAGCCGGGATTTTGATTTTTTGGAAATCTTGAAATCCGACGGCCGTCCTCGGACCAAACCGGATATTGTGCTTTTTTCTCTTTTCGATCCGCCGTTTGATCAGATGCAATTCAGGGTGCGGATCTCTTCTGCAGCTCCCATCCTGATAAAAAATAATGCCGCCGTCGGTTCACTCCGGCCGGAATTATTCCTGAGCGGAACCGGGGAAGTGCCGGTTTTGACGGGAACCGTTTACCTGGACCCGACTACGGTCGCCTTGCCCACGGGAAGCCTGGCGATTCCCTCCGGCCTGGTTAGGTTTTTGGAGACGTCTCCCGATATCCCTCGGCTGGATATCCTCGGGCAGGCGAAGATGCAAGGGTATGACATTACCTTGAAGATCACAGGGCCGTATGACGAGCCCCTGATTGCGTTGTCTTCGGTGCCGCCGGCATCCCATGATCAGCTCCTGCTGTTGATGTTAACCGGCCAATCGCCGCAACCTGCGTTTGGTCAACGTTTTGTAAGCACGGGCAATCTCGCCCTTTACCTGGGCCATGGGGTGGCGGGACGATTTTTCGGGGAACGCGGGCGCGGGCTTTTGGACCGTCTGCAACTGAATGTGGGCCGGGAAATTTCGCGGGACGGCGCAGAGACTTTGGAGGCACAGTTTCAGATAGCGGAAAATTGGTTGATCAACCGGAACAAGGTTTATCTCATTTCAGAGCGTGATGTCTATGATGACTTTAACGCAGGGGCGAAAATTGTCTTTCAATTCAAATAAGTGCGGTTGCCTGGGGATGGGCCTGATCCTGCTGACTTTGGTCGTAGGTTGGGGACCGGGGCGGGCTGAGGCGTCGAGTGCGCCACCCCGCGGGGATTTTCCCCTGGCGTTTGAGGGGCGTCAGGCCTTGTCGGAAGCCTCCCTGCGGGAAGCGGCGTCCATGGAAATTGACCGGTTTTACGAACAGGGTCATCGTCCGGCAGATGCCGAGGATGCCGCGGTCCAAATGGAGCAAAAGTATCGCCGCGCAGGCTTTGCCTTTGCCCGGGTACATTACCGGTTGGGGTCCGTATTGGGAGGACCAGGCCTGATATTTGCAATATCCGAAGGTTCCCAGGTATTGCTGGAGACCGTTGCCTTGGCCGGCAATTCGGTTTACGCCCAAGCGGTGCTGCTGCCTTTTTTTCAGGGAAAACATCTGGGGTTTTTAGGTTTAGGACCGGTGGCTTTCAATCAAACCGAGATAGAGACCGGAACCGGAGCTCTGCGTGATTTTTATCTCGGTGAAGGGTATTTGGATATCCAATGTGACCCGCCGCAGTATGTGTTTTCTCCGGATCGCCGCCGGGTTCAAGTTAAGCAGAACCTCCACGAGGGTCGGCGTTATTTGATCCGAGAGGTGAATTACTCGGGTGATGTTTTGGTGAAGCTTCTTCCCGCGTTGGAGGCCGTGCAACGAGAGTTTGTGGGGAAGCCTTATTATCGCCGGCGAAATTTGAACCTGGAAGAGCGGATATTACAAAGCTATGGCGACGAAGGGTATGCGGATGCGGTTGTGAGTGTCGAGGCGAAAATCCGCCGGGACCTCGGCCAGGTCAGCCTGCAGGCCCGTATCCGCAGCGGTGTGCCGGTTACCCTTACGCAGGTGGCGGTGTCCGGGAACACGGTTACGCAAACCGCGTTTATCCTCAGCCGCCTGCCTTCGAAAGCCGGGCAACCGTTGCGCTTGAGTCAAAAAAATCAAGGCTTTAGCAACCTGTATGCCACCGGACTTTTTTCCTCAGTGGATCTGTCGTTGGAAAAAATCGACGATCCGAAAGCAAGTGTTTTGCAGGTGACGGTGGACGAACTGCCCTATAAAGAGTTGTACGCTTCGGCGGGTTACGGTTCCTACGAATGGCTTCGCTTTTTGGCCGGTTTTAAGGAAAAAAACATTTTTGGAACCGGAAGGATCTTTCGAACCGAAGCCGGTGCTTCCTTCAAGGGTGAAAATGCGTTGACCGGACTTACCGATCCTTGGTTTTTCAATACCGAAGTGACCGGGGATTTTTCAGTGTTTTACCGTCGGCGGGTGGAACCGGTGTACGTTTCCCAGGAGTTTGGCAGTACGCTGCAGTTTTCGCGGCAGCTGTGGGAGCGGGTGTTTCTTTCCTGGGGTTATACCCTGCGCAGCACCCATTTGTTCGACTTGAAAGCCGATGCCGATTTGCAGGGCGCAGTCAGACAATATCAAACCGGGGCCATTGTCCTGCAAACGTATTATGACACGCGGGATAATCCCCTTTATCCCGCGCGGGGGCAAAAAACCGACATCTCCTCCGAGTTTTCCCATCCGGATTTTGGAAGTCAAATTACTTACGACCGTTATACCTTCGGCACGGAATGGTTCGTGCCCGTGACCGAAGGTTCGGTTTTGGCCCTGCGCTACGCGACCGGGTTGTTGGTTCCCGGAGACGGGTGGGAAACGATTCCGCTGGACAAGCGCTTTTACAACGGCGGCGCGAATTCGG
>JAAXVQ010000253.1 GCA_013335425.1 Candidatus Firestoneibacteriota bacterium
CGCCCATGGTCGGCGTGCCGGCTTTTTTTAAATGCGCGCCGGGTCCGTCCTGGCGGATGGCCTGTTCCACGCCTTTTTTCTTCAAGGCGCGGATCACCCAGGGACCGATCACCAAACAAATAAAAAACGCGGTGATGGCCGCATAAATCGATCGAAAAGTGATATAGCGGAAAACATTGAGCGCCTTCCAGGCATCGGCCAGCGGGTAAAGCAGGTAATACAGCACTGGGTTCTCCTTCGCTGCGGGTTCAAAGTCCAAAGTTCAAAGTTCAAGGCGCGGATGACGTGACATGTGGTAAGCGGCTTCGCAGGCGATGGGTGTCGCAGGGACAGAGCCCGGGGTTTCGCCGCCTTGAACTTTGAGCTTTACACTTTGAACTGTTTTTTAAGATCCTCCACCACTTTTTCCAAACCCACGCCGCGCGATCCTTTGATCAGGATCAAATCCCCTTCGCGGGAGAGCCAGGGTTTTAAAACCGGCCAAGCTTGCGCAGCCGTCGGCACAAACGCGCGCCGGGTACAGGCCCGGGCGCCGGCGAGCATGGCCCGGGCTTCGCGCCCCACGGCCAACAACGCGTCCACGCCGCAGAGCGCGGCTTCACGCCCCAGTTGCCGGTGAGCTTCCGGAGCCAAGGTTCCCAACTCCAACATGCTGCCGGCCACGAAAATCCGGCGGCCGCGCGTGGGCAATTCGACCAACAGGCGCACGGCCGCGGCCGCGGATTGGGGATTGCTGTTGTAGGCGTCGTGCAGCACGCGATGGGGCCCGATGGTCAGCAGTTGCGAGCGCATGGCCGCTTCCGGGCGGTGTTGCGCCAAGGCCCGGCAGGCGGTTGCAAACGACACACCCAGCGCCAAACCTGCGGCTACCGCCGCCGCCGCGTTCCAGGCCTGATGAGCGCCCAGAGCGCGCAGCCACAAAGCACGGGTCTCCCCGGCGTGCTCCAAAATCACATGTGTGCCCTTCAAATGCACGCTCGCGGTATGGATGCGCACATCGGCTTTTTCCGACATGCCGAACGTAATTCGGCGCCGGAGGGCGCGCGTGGCCAAGTTCGGGTCGTCCAGATTGATGATGGCCCAACCCCGCGCCGGCAATGCGGCCAGCAACTCGGCCTTGGCCCTAGCCAGGGCGCGACGGTCGCGAAAATGCCCCGCATGCGCATCACCGATATTGGTGATGACGCCCACCTGCGGTACGGCCATGCGGGCCAGGGTGCGGATCTCCCCGGCATGGTTCATGCCCATTTCCACCACCGCGGCCGTATGTTCGGCTTCCAAACGCGCCAGGGTCAAGGGCACCCCCAGATCGTTGTTTAAGTTGCCGATATTGGCCAGCACGGCATATTGCGTTTTCAATACTTCGGCGAGCATTTCCTTGGTCGTGGTTTTTCCCGAACTGCCGGTAATGCCGACGACCTTTAATTTCTTAAACCTTTGCCGGTACGCGGCCGCGATCCTGCCCAAGGCGATCCGGGGGTCGGCGACGCGGATGCAGGGTACGCCGGGTACCGGACGGACACAGAGAGCACCGGCGGCGCCGGCGGCGTGCGCGCGGGCGATGAAGGCATGCCCGTCCGCATGTTTTCCGGGCAGAGCCACGAAACAGTCCCCGGCAACCACCCGGCGCGAATCAAGGCAAAGCCCCGTGACCGCCTGCCGGGGGTTCCCCCCCGTCAACCGGCCCCGCGCCGCCTGCGCCAGCCATCCGAGCGTGATGTTCTGCATGCTCAACGTCCGCACCCCATTTTCTTCAGTTCCTCTTGCGCCACCTGACGGTCGCTGAAAGCCAAGACGCGATCCTTGAGCGTCTGCTGGGATTCATGCCCTTTGCCTGCCAACAGCACCGTATCCCCGGGACGCGCCTGTTTTAAAGCATAGCGGATGGCGCGGCGGCGGTCGGGTTCCACCACCCCGGCCTTGCCCGCGCGCCGGCAGCCGGCCTGAATTTGAGCAATTATTTTCACAGGATCTTCGCTGCGCGGATTATCCGAGGTGAGCACCACGCCGTCGGCCAGCCGCGCGCTGATTTCGCCCATCAGAGGACGCTTGCCCGCATCCCGCTCGCCTCCGCAACCGAACACCACCCACACGGACCCGCGGGTCCAGGCGCGGACGTTTTGCAGCACCTTCTCCAAGGCATCGGGCGTGTGGGCAAAATCCACCACCACGGAAAACGGTTGGCGCCCCGCCACCTTTTCCAGACGTCCCGCCACCGCCGTCACGCTTTCCAAACCGCGTTTGATCTGGAGCAAGGAAGCGCCCAACGCCAGTCCGGCGGCCGCCGCCGCCAGGGCATTGGAAACATTGTACTCTCCCAGCAAAGGCAACCGGACGTCGATCGCACCCCGGGGCGTGACCAGCTTAAAGTCATTGCCGCGCTCCGTGGCGCGCACCCGGCTTGCCCGTACCTGGGCGGAAGCCTTCAGACCGTAGGTCAGCACGTCGACACCGCCCGCGGCCCGGCCCATGCGCAACCCCAAGGGATCATCCGCATTGACCACCGCGGTCTTGGGCGAAACTTTAGCCCCCGGCGCGGCCAAGCCTGCGAACAGCTTTTCTTTGGCGCGCGCATAGGCCGCCAGCGTCCGATGATAATCCAGATGGTCCTGCGTCAAATTGGTGAACACGGCCACGTCAAATTCACAATCCGCCACCCGGTTTTGGTCCAAAGCGTGCGAAGACACTTCCATGACCGCCAGATCGCAACCGGCCGAGACCATGGCGTATAACAGCTTCTGCAAATCCCAAGCCATGGGCGTGGTGTTGTGGGCGGCGAAAACACGCCCGGCGATCTCATGTTGGATGGTACCGATCAAGCCCACATGCCGCCCCCGCTTTTTGCCCGTCGCCGGCATGCGTTCGGCAATGGCGCGGATCAAATGCGTGGTGGTGGTCTTACCGTTGGTACCCGTCACGCCCACCAAGCGCAGCACCGACGCCGGTTGCCCGTAAAAAGGCGCGGCCAAACCCGCCAGCGCACGGGCCACGTCCGGCACTTGAACGATGCCCACCCCAGGATATTTCTCTCCCAAAAGCGGCCGGTCCACCAAAAGCGCACGGGCTCCCCGCTGCACGGCCTGCGGAATAAACCGCTGCGCGTCCTGATGAAGACCGCGCAGGCAGGCGAACAAATCTCCGGGCGCAACTTCGCGCGAATCCGCACAGATCCCCGACACTTCGACAGACGCCCGGGCGATGATTTTCGCCCCGCTTAGGGCTGCGGCCGCCAGGCTCAAGGGAACCCGGATCACGGGTGCACCTCGGGGTCCGCGCAGGTTAAGTTGCATACCGAACCCAACTGCAGCATGGCATTGGGTAGCGGGCTTTGGGCGCACACCACGCCGCTGCCTTTGACTTGCGCCCGCAAGCCATAGACCCCGAGCAACTGCAAGGCATTGCGCAGGCTCTGTCCCGCCACATTGGGAACCGCCACCGCAGCCTGCGCCGCACTTTCCTTCTCAGGGTCAAAATAGAGCATGACCGGAGAACCGGGCTTGACTTGCGCCCCGGGTTCCGGCCGTTGCGCCAACACGCGGGTGCCCTGACCCAAACCAACCGCGGTCAACCCCTGGCGCTTGAGTTGCTCTTCAACCACGCCCCGCTGGGAACCGACAATGTCCGGCACGCTCAAGGCATCCGCGGGCACATAAGCCGACAGATCACTTTTCGTTCCCTCGGGCACGGCCCATTGCGGCTGCGCCGGGGTAATGCCCAAATAAGCGACCAAATTTTGCCCCATGGCTTTGAACACCGGCCCGGCCACCACGCCGCCCCAAGAGACGTCATGGGGCGAATCGATGATCACGGCCATCAGCAGCCGCGGATTGTCCGCAGGCAGAAAACCGACGAACGAAGCCACATGCCGGTTGAGGTCATAACCGCGCCCGCCGTGCACCGGCTTCTGGGCCGTGCCGGTTTTCCCGGCCACCGTATATCCCGGTATCTGCGCCTCGGTGCCGGTCCCATGCTCCACCACCTCGGCCAGCAAGGCCCGCAAACGGCGGGCGGTTTCCGGGG
>JAAXVQ010000254.1 GCA_013335425.1 Candidatus Firestoneibacteriota bacterium
AACCGTGGCCTACAACCAGCGCCGCGGTTTCCACCAGCCCCGGGAGCAGCGACGGGCGCATAAGTGAGGTTTCTTCATTTAAGGGGTTTTTCAGATTCAGGCATTGGCGCCAGGGGTGATCTTCGGGGAGGCGCAGGCGCGCAAAATGGTTTGGTCCCATAAAGGAATAATTGATCACTTCATAGAGTCCCAGTCCCGCGGCCAGGGTTCGGCTTTCGCGTTGAAATTGGCGGCGGGGATCAGGGGACGGTGAGAGCAGGCGAACTTGCGGCACCTGGGCGGGGATGCGGTCGAAACCCAATACCTGGGCGATTTCTTCAATCAGGTCTTCTTCCAACGCCACGTCCTGGCGGTGGCTGGGAACGCATATCTCCAGCAGCTCTGATTTTTCAGAGCTTTGCGTCACGAAACCCAAACGCGAAAGCGCGGTTAAGGTGTCCGCTTTATCCAAACGCATGCCTAAAATCTTTTCGGCCCGGGAAAGGTCCAGGCTGATTCTCGTGGGCTCGGGATGCTGCGGATAAACATCAATGACACCTTGCAGCAGTTGCCCGCCGGCTACGTCCTGGATCAACTGAGCCGCCCTGTCCAGAGCCAGACGCATGCCGAGCTCCGGGTCGGTGCCGCGTTCAAAACGGTAGGAAGCTTCCGTGGACAGGTTTTGCGAGCGGGCGGTTTTTCGGACTTGGGCCGGCTCAAACCAGGCGGACTCCAATAGGATTTCGGTCGTGGCTTCCTTGACTTCGGAATCTTGTCCGCCCATGATGCCGGCCAAAGCCACCGGCCGGCGGGCGTCGGCAATCACCAGCTCGCCTCCGCGGAAGGTGCGCTTCTGTCCGTCCAGCGTCACCAGGGTTTCCTCAGCCCGGGCGCTGCGGACCAGGATGCGCGCGTTTTCCAAACGGGTAAGATCGAAAGCATGCAACGGATGCCCAATTTCCAACATCACGTAATTGGTCACGTCCACTACGTTGTTAATGGAGCGCGCACCCAGGCGTTCCAAAATTTTTTTCAACCAATTCGGGGAAGGGCCGATGTGAATGCCGCGCATCACCCGGGCACAGTAGCGTCCGCAGCCGCTTTTGGGTTCGATTTCCACGACAGCGGCTTGCGCTGCCGGCGGTTCGGTTTCGGCCAGCGTAATCCGCGGGAGATTGAGGGGGCGGTTTAAAATTGCCGAGATTTGTCGGGCCAACCCCAAGTGGGAAAGACAATCCGGGCGGTTGGGGGTTAATTCGATTTCCAAAACGGCGTCGCCCGAGCCCAAGACTTTTGCCGCCGGCGTCCCCAACGGCGTGTCTTTCAACAAGTGCATGATGCCTTCGGAATTTTCCGCCAAGCCCAATTCTTTCTCCGAACAAATCATGCCGCAAGACTCCACGCCGCGGATCTTGGCGCGTTTGATTTTAAAATCTCCGGGCAGGACGGCGCCTTCCAAGGCCACGGGCACCACATCGCCGGGAGCGATATTTTTTGCCCCGCAAACAATGTTTAGAATTTCGCCCGGGATTTCGATTTCCACCAGAGAAAGCTTATCGGCATTGGGGTGGGGTGCCACGCTGCGGATGCGTCCGACGACCACCCGGTCGAAAGCGGCGGATTGATCTTCCAAACCCGTGACTTCCATGCCCGACATGGTGAGACGTTCGGCCAACATTTGCGGTGTGACGCCGGTCAAATCGATGAAGTTGGACAATAGGGAAAAGGAAATTTTCACGTACGGACCCCCGATGCAGGATGGCGAATTTTTTCACATAACCGACGGTGTGTCAAGGCGTTTTCGGACTCAGTTCAAGTAAAATCTCAACCCCTGAAAAGAGGCGGTTTGCGCAGGCTTGGGGCTTGGCTGCCGTCTGCATTCCGAGCCTTAAAAGGCTTTCAGGGAAAGGCGGGGCGGGTGGAAAATATTCTTGTGAAACCCCGACAGTTAAGGTATATCATTCCATATCCGAGATTAAACGTATCCCGCCCAGCGCAGAAACGAGGATCTTTACCTTGCCGCCACTTGAATCATCTGAAATCAAAGACCGTTTGTCCGCCACCCTTACCGCCGCCCAATGGGATCGTTTGGGGTATCGAAAAAGGGCCGGAGTCGCGGTGCCGCTGTTTTCGTTATATTCTGAAAAAAGTCAAGGCATCGGCGATTACACGGATTTGACTTTGCTGGCCGACTGGTGCGAACAATGCGGCCTGACCGTCATTCAACTGCTGCCGCTCAATGACGTAGGTTTTAATTTCCGTCCGTACGACGCCCTGAGCATGTTTGCTTTGGAACCCATGTATATTTCCCTGCGGGCTTTAAAAGGCGTAGATGCCAAGGAATATTCCCGCCAGCTTAAATCCCTGCAGCAAAATTTTCCTACGGGATCAATCCGGGTCAATTATACTGTTAAAAGCGCCAAGCTGGAATTGCTCTGGACCGTTTTTTTGTCCCGGAATTGGGATACGGTCGATGATTTCAAGCTTTTCTTGGAAGATAACCGGTTTTGGATAGACGACTACGCGTTGTTTAAAATCATCAAACAATATCAAGGTGATAAAAATTGGGAAGACTGGGAAACCCCTTTGCGCCAGCGGGACCCCGGTGTCCTAGCCGCGTTCGGAAAGGCACACACGCAAGAAGTGGCATTTCAAAAATGGCTGCAATGGCAGGCGGCTGCGCAGCTTCAGAGTGCCAAGCAATACGCCAACCAAAAAGGCATTTATCTCATGGGGGATATCCCTTTTTTAGTCTCCCGGGATAGCGCGGATGTTTGGTCGCGCCAGGAATATTTCAAATTGCACTTGGCTTCCGGGGCTCCACCTGACGCCTACTCGGCCATGGGTCAACGCTGGGGCATGCCGCCATACCATTGGGAAGCGATGGCGGCCAAGGGGTACGATTATCTAATACATAAACTCAAAGTCGCTGAACGCTTTTTTGATTTATACCGCATCGATCATTTTGTCGGGGTTTTTCGGCTATGGACCATTGAACTCGGAGAATCCTTGGATCGGGGCGGGTTAAACGGGAGGTTCGACCCGGCTGATGAATCCCTTTGGGAGGAACATGGCAGGCGGCTCGTCGAAGTTATGCGCCAGGCGACGGCGATGCTGCCGTGCGCCGAAGATTTGGGCGTAATACCGCATTGTTCCTATAAAATCCTCGATAAATATGGGATTTTGGGCATGGACATTCAACGCTGGAATCGCGATTGGGCGCAAACTTTTCGCTTTAAAGCCCCGGAAGATTACCGTTTTAAAAGCATTGCGGTTATTTCCACGCATGACATGTCGAGTTTTCGGACTTGGTGGGAATATGAGGCCGGCACTGTGGATGAAGAATATTTTAAACGCAAATGTGAACAGCGGGGCATGGATTTCGGATGGTTCAAGGATCGGCTTTTTGATCCGGTTTCAGGCCTGCCGGGTCGCCTGCATTGGAAACCTGAGATTGATTCCGCGGACCGGCTGGCGGCAATCATGGGACGTCCGGTTCACGAGTTGAAGGAATTCACGGAATTATATTCAAGCACTTATGCCGAACCGGTCCAATTTTGGGATTACCTGGGGCTGCCCCAGCCGTGGAAGTACGGTTTTTCAAACCGGTTGGGCAAAGCCGCCTTGGCGGCCATTAATCGTTCGGCCTCCATGTTCAGCATACAGATGATGCAGGATTGGACCTGCATGAGCAGGATCTATAAGGATATTGATTTTTCCACCTACCGGATCAACGCTCCGGGAACCGTCAGCGATGAAAATTGGACCTTGGTTTTGCCAATATCGTTGGAACAATTTTTAGAATTGCCAGAGAAATGAGCAAGCCAATAATTGGGTCAGCCAGTGGGAAGCCAATCCAAATACCAACAGCCCCAAATAATACGGCAAGACTGGTCAAGCCGTCTACACGAGCATGATAGCCGTCCGCGATTAACGCCGCGCTGTTAATTTCTCTGCCAACCCGAATGCGGAATACAGCCACAAGTTCGTTTCCAAGGAAACCAATAACGGCTGCCAATACAACTGC
>JAAXVQ010000255.1 GCA_013335425.1 Candidatus Firestoneibacteriota bacterium
TTAAATTGATGCTGCCCATAAGATGCGGACGAGAGGAGAGAACCAGGCGGTAGGGACCGCAGGTGAGGATGCATTGACGTTGTCGACTCGGCATACGCGCCACCTTGGCGATGCCGGCCGTGGCCACGCGCGGGCGGTTTATGCCCTGACGCCTATCCCTGCCCTGCCGCGGACGGCAGCACAGGAGTAAGTTGCCGGGGGCATGAGCTCCGCCACGCCGCGGCCGGCCGCAGGGCGCTTCATCCCTTCGGGTTTTTCACGGCCGGTGTTTTGAGGTGCAAAATTTGATCGATCTCTTCGCTGACTATGACCTCTTTTTCCTGCAGCGTATGAGCCAGCTTTTCCAGCTTTCCCTGGTTTTTCTTCAGCAAAAGCTGGGAACGCTCGTAGGCCGAGGTCACGATCTTGCGCACTTCCAAGTCAATAGCTTGCGCGGTTTCTTCACTGTAATTTTTTTCCTTCAGCAGGTCCCGCCCCAGGAAAACCTCATGATCCTTTTTACCGTAGGTCAGGGTCCCGAGTTCCTTGGACATGCCGTATTCGCACACCATCCGGTGGGCGATATCCGTGGCGCGCTCCAGGTCATTGGCCGCCCCGGTGGAGATTTCGTTGAAGATCAATTGTTCCGCGGCCCGTCCGGCCACCAGCACGCTGATTTCATTGAGCAACTCTTCGCGCATGGCCAGAAACCGGTCCTCGATGGGCAACTGGAGCGTATAGCCCAGGGCGCCGCGCCCGCGGGGAATGATGGACATCTTGTGCACGGGGTTGGTCCCCGGGATCAGGCGCGCCACCAGGGCGTGCCCGGACTCGTGGACGGCGATCACTTTTTTCTCACGCTCGGAAATGACGCGGCTCTTGCGTTCGGGTCCGGCCAGGACGCGTTCAATGGCTTCTTCCATCTCGGACATGGTCACGGATTTTTTCCCGCGCCGGGCGGCCAACAGGGCCGCCTCGTTGGCCAGGTTGGCCAAATCGGCTCCGGAAAAACCGGGCGTGCGGCGGGCCAGCACCTGCAAGTCCACGTCGTCGCCCAGCGTGATGCTTTTGGTATGCACTTTCAAGACACCCGCACGCCCGTTCAAATCCGGGCGGTCCACCACGATTTGCCGGTCAAAACGGCCGGGACGCAACAGAGCCGGATCGAGTACGTCCGGACGGTTGGTGGCCGCGATCATGATGACGCCGGTGTTGGCTTCAAACCCGTCCATTTCCACCAGCAGGGCGTTCAAGGTCTGTTCCCGCTCATCGTGCCCGCCGCCCAAGCCGGCGCCGCGGTGACGCCCCACGGCGTCGATCTCGTCGATGAAGATGATGCAGGGCGCATTCTTTTTCCCTTGTTCAAACAAATCACGCACGCGCGAAGCGCCCACGCCTACGAACATTTCCACAAAATCCGACCCGGAAATCGAGAAAAAAGGAACCCCGGCTTCCCCGGCCACGGCCCGCGCCAGCAGGGTCTTGCCGGTTCCCGGAGGCCCCAACAGGAGCACGCCCTTGGGAATTTTTCCGCCCAAGCGTTGAAATTTGGTGGGGTCTTTCAGAAAATCGATAATTTCTTCCAAATCCTGCTTGGCTTCGTCCACACCGGCCACGTCCGCGAAGGTCACTTTGGGTTTGTTGGTCGGTGTTTGCAGCTTGGCCCGGCTCTTGCCGAAAGCCATGGCGCCCCCGGCGCCGCCCTGCATCTTGTTTATGTAATAAAGCCAAAACGCGATGAAAGCGATGACCGGTCCCCAGGAAAAGAAAAAGGTCGCCAACCACTGCATGCCCGAAGTTTGCGGTGTCTTGCTGGTGATGTCCACATGCTGGGCGTGAAGAGCTTGAAACAAAAGCGGATCGTCGTTGGGGGCCACCAGCTTGAATTCCGTGTTGTCCTTGCGGACACCGGAAATTTCTTTGACCGATTGCTCTTTTTGAATGATCGTGACTTTGGAGATGTCCCCGTGCTCGACGGCCTGAATGAAATCACCGTAGGTATACTGTTTATTGCCCGCGGTTTTCGGCAAATTGAAATAATTGACCAACATGATGACCACCACAAAAATGAACAGCCAAAACGATAGCGTCTTTAATGAATTATTCACAAACTTCAATCCTCCACTTCAACCTGTTCCCGACTATGTCCGGGAAACCTCGAATTTACAAACAAAAAACAGCCATGGGGTTCATCGTAGCATAACGCTCCATGGCTGGCAACCGCTTTGTTCGCAGGCCCCGAGCGCGCTACCGGGAACTTTCCGCTCAACCCCCGCTCCTTTTTTGGCGGCCGAACTCCGCCTTGGCCGACTGGTCCAGCAAGGTGTTTTCGGTTAAGAACGGGACCCGGGGTTAGGCGGGTTTGAAGGTCAGCGTGAGTTTGATTGCCCGGCGGGATTTGGCGTCCAACTTGACGCTTTCCGACATGGGCCCCCGATACACCCAGATGACTTCTTTTCTCATGACCACCAAGGGCCAGCCGGCACGCTGGGCCGGCGGAATGCCCATTTCACTCAAAATTTTCTTGATGTGTTTGTGTCCGCCGGATAGACCCAAAACCTGCAGCGTTTCGCCCGGGCGCCGTACGCGGCAGGACAAAGCACCCCGGATTTTTTCCGCATCTACATATATAAAGGAACTGCCGGCCGGCACGCGGCGCGCTTTCACCGGCAACGATACGGGTTCACTATGGACCCCGACCAGCAAGTCCCGGTTCAAACCGCTTCCGGCCTTGCCGGGTTTAGGTTCGGGCGGCAAAAAAATTTCCAGCAGGTCCGCCCCCACCCGCACACGCCACTTTCCCGGCAAATGTCCGGCCGGGCTCCCCCCCGGGGCAACCGCTTGCGCCAAATCCGCCAAATGCGCCTGCGATTTCCCGGGAATGCCGAGGCGATCCCAAAGCAGTGCCAAAACCCGGAAACGCAAGGGCTCTGCCAGGGCCGCCAACCTCCGGCGGTCCAAGGCGACACGCGCTAATCCCCAAACCGGTGCGCAAGCGCACAGGGACTTTTGGGCGCAGGCTTCCAGCCAAACTTCATCACGGGCGGCGCTTTCCGCCGAACGCGCTAAAACCAGCCGCAGCCCGGGATTGAAATTTTTCTCCAAATAAGGAAGCAGGCGATGACGGATGCGGTTGCGGATAAACGCCGTGTCGTGATTGGTTGCGTCCAAACGCCAAGCCAGACGGTGTGCCCGGCAATAGGCGAGCAATTCCGCTTTGGAAACCCCCAGCAGGGGTCGCACCAATTTCAAGGCGGCCGGGGCTTCTGGGTGCGGAAAAGTCCGCACCGGCAACATGCCGCCCAAGCCCCGCAAAGCCGTGCCCCGCAGGAAATTAAACAACACGGTTTCAGCCTGATCGTCCCGGTGGTGGGCCATAACCACGGCCCGGGCGCGAAACTCCCGGGCAGCCTGCAGGAAGCACTTTTGCCGCAACTTGCGTCCGGCCTCTTCCCAAGACCATTTTTGCGCAACAGCCGCCGAGCTCACATCCGGCGAAAAGACCTTGCAGGCCACGCCCAACCGGGTACACATGCGTACGACGAAGCGTTCGTCGCGGTCCGCCTGCGAACCGCGCAACCCATGGTTGACGTGTACGGCCAAAAGACGGCCGCGGCTTCCAGGGTCGGCCGCCAGCGCATGCAGCAGCGCCACCGAATCGGCCCCCCCGGAAACGCCCACGACCAATCGGGCATGCGGGGGCACCGCTTCCGCGAGCTGTTCGGCCACCAGGGCAGCCAGATCGATTTTACGGCGCAAGGATTTCACCACGGTTACCCTCGAAAAAAGCCGGCCCAGCGGCCGGTCTATCAGAAACTCAGTTCAGGAGTACTTCGGGGCCCAAAGAGTCGATCACCAGTTCCCGCCAGCGTTTGTAGGTAACGCGGTTTAAAAACTCCAACGGGTTGTAATCGTCCGTGCAGACCGGTCCGAGTTCCCAACCTTCCACTGAAACTTCGCGGTCTTTCAGGGTCTGCCAATTGGGGTCTTGGCCCGACGCACCCCAGGTGGCCGAGTCG
>JAAXVQ010000256.1 GCA_013335425.1 Candidatus Firestoneibacteriota bacterium
CCGCCCAGCACCGCTTGTTGCGCACAACTCCTCCGCTCTGCAAGACACGGTGTGCCTAAAATCTGGGGGACGAGTGACCGTCGGTTCGGAGGGTTTGATCGAGCGGGTAGCGAGCCCCGTATGCGCTAGGGCCGTTTTCCCCTTTTTTTTCCGGAAAATCCCTGCCCTGGACCTCTGAACAGTTTGTTTTAATCCGACGTATCGTTTGGGCGGGCATGTTTTCCTCTTTTTTTTCGGAAAAACCAAACCCTACCCCGGGGACAATGTGGTTGATTGAGAGTACTTGCTTCTAATAAATGGTGTCAAACATTGCAACCTGCGCACGGGATCGCCACCCCACCCCTTGACAATGACCGGGCAGGCTGTGCTATTCTAAACGGATCAACTTTTCAAAGGAATCAAACCATGGCATTGGAAAACATCGTCATCAAAGGCGCACGGCAGCATAACCTGAAGAACATCGATGTGATCATTCCGCGCAACCAGTTGGTGGTCATCACCGGCTTGTCGGGTTCGGGCAAGTCTTCCTTGGCCTTCGACACCATCTACGCCGAGGGACAGCGCCGCTACGTGGAGTCCCTCTCGGCCTATGCCCGGCAGTTCCTGGGGCAGATGGACAAGCCCGACGTGGATTCCATCGAGGGCCTCTCGCCGGCCATTGCCATTGAGCAAAAAGCGGGTTCGAAAAATCCCCGTTCCACCGTGGCCACGGTCACCGAGATCTATGACCACCTGCGTCTGCTCTATGCGCGCATCGGCCACCCCCACTGCCCGCAGTGCGGGCGTCCCATCCAGCGCCAGACCGTGGAAGAGATCGTGGATCAAATCAAGGTCCTGCCGGCCGGGGAACGTCTGTTGCTGCTCTCGCCGGTGGTCATGGGGCGCAAGGGAGAGTACAAAAAACTTTTCGAACAATTGAAACGAGAAGGCTTCGTGCGCGTACGCGTGGACGGTGAAGTGCGCGACCTCTCGGAAAAAATCGACGTGGACAAGAAGAAAAAACACGACGTGGAAGTGGGGGTGGACCGCCTGGTGGTGGGGCCGGACATGTCACGCCGCCTGGCCGATTCCCTGGAAACCGCCTTGAAGCGGGGCGAGGGGACCGTCTTGGTGCATCGTTTGGATCAAAAAGCCAAGACCGCGGAAAAGAAAAGCCACACGCGCGCCGCGCGCGACGAAGCCACGCTGGTGTTTTCAGCCAAGTATGCCTGCGCGGTCTGCGGGCTTTCTTTTGAAGAGCTGGAGCCGCGCATGTTTTCCTTCAACTCCCCGCAAGGGGCGTGCCCGGCCTGCACCGGCCTGGGGCAGAAAATGGAAGTGGACCCGGACCTGGTCATCGATCAGGACCTAACCATCAACAACGGCGCGGTGCTGCCCTGGAACTCGACCACGGCGCATATCTACAAGTCCATGCTGCAGACCGTGGGCAAGCATTTCGGATTTTCCCTGGACACCCCCTGGAAAAAGCTCAAAGCCGAGCACCGTAAAATCGTACTTTTCGGTTCCGGTGAGGTACGCCTGCCGTTTAATTTCCGGGGACCGGAATCTTCCTATAGTTATGTGGGGACTTTCGAGGGCGTGATCCCGCGCACTGAGCGGATCTATAAGGAAACCGATTCCGATTACATCCGCGAAGACATCGGCAACCGCTACATGCGCGTTCAGCTTTGCCATACTTGCAAAGGACGGCGCTTAAAGCCCGAAAGCCTGGCCGTGACTGTGGAGGAAAAAAACATTGTTGAGGTCACGGAAATGTCCGTGGCCCGGGCCCGGGAGTTTTTTCAATCCTTGAAGCTTTCTGAACGCGATCAAACCATTTCCAAGCAGATCATCAAGGAAATCCGCGAGCGGCTTTCGTTTTTAGCCAACGTGGGCTTGGAATACTTGACCTTGGACCGGGCAACGGGCTCGCTCTCCGGCGGCGAGGCGCAGCGCATTCACCTGGCCACGCAAATCGGGTCCTCTTTGGTGGGCGTGCTTTACATTCTCGATGAGCCCTCGATCGGGCTGCACCAGCGCGACAATCAGCGGCTGCTGGACACGCTCATGCGCTTGCGTGACTTGGGCAACACCGTAGTGGTAGTTGAGCACGACGAGGAAACCATGCGCCAAGCCGATCATTTGATCGACATCGGTCCCGGCGCCGGTGTGCACGGCGGCACCGTGGTGTCGGCCGGCACGCCCGCCGAAGTCATTGCCGATCCCAAATCCCTGACCGGGCAATACTTGAACGGCACCCTGGCCGTGGACATCCCCTGCCGGCGGCGCACCCCCGGGGGTCCCGCCTTGGTACTGCACCAGGCCGTGACCAACAACCTCAAGGGCGTGGACGTGAGCCTGCCCTTGGGCACCTTCATTTGCGTGACCGGCGTCTCGGGTTCGGGCAAGAGTTCGCTAATCCAGGAAACGCTGGAACCGGCGGTGCGCCATCAGGTGTATCGCGGGCGCATCAAGCCGGGGGGGTATAAAAGCATTACCGGCACCGAGCATTTGGACAAAATCATCGACATCGACCAATCCCCGATCGGACGCACGCCGCGTTCCAACCCCGCGACCTATACGGGCATGTTCAACGAGATTCGCGATCTCTTTGCCGCCACAGCCGAAGCCAAGGTGCGCGGGTACAAAATCGGGCGTTTCTCCTTCAATGTCAAGGGCGGGCGCTGCGAAGCCTGCGACGGCGACGGCATCATCAAAATCGAAATGCATTTTCTGCCCGACGTGTATGTGCCCTGCGAGGTCTGCAAGGGCAAGCGCTACAACCGCGAAACCTTGGAGGTTTTGTACAAGGGCAAGAACATCGCGGAGGTTTTGGACATGATCGTGGACGAGGCCCGCGAGTTTTTCGCCGCCGTGCCCCGGCTCAAGCGCGTGTTGGACACGGTGGCGGACGTGGGTCTGGGTTACATCAAACTTGGACAATCGGCCACCACCCTCTCCGGCGGCGAGGCGCAGCGGTTGAAACTTTCCACGGAACTGGGCAAACGTTCCACGGGCAGGACGCTCTACATTTTGGACGAGCCCACCACCGGGCTGCATTTCGCAGACGTCCAGCGTCTGCTGGATGTATTGGGGCGTTTGGTGGACGCGGGCAACACCGTGGTGGTGGTGGAACACAACTTGGACGTCATTAAGGCCGCGGATTTTGTGCTGGATATGGGTCCCGAGGGTGGGGAAGGCGGCGGGCGGGTCATCGCTTTCGGCCGTCCTGAGGAAGTGGCCCGGGTCAAGGAGTCGCATACGGGGCATTATCTGGCCAAGGTGTTGGCCGGACTTTCCCCCTGCAAGTAACTGCCGGGATTTGGGCCCCCGTCGCCTTCTGTTTTAGGCTTGGCCCTCTTTTTTAACTGTGTTATACTCCGGTGGAACATGCAGCCGGTGTCTTATATTTGCCCAGGTTAACAACGGGCAGAACCCGGGAAAAGGAAGAGGACCCAAAAGAGTGCCTATTCATCAGGGGGCGTCTTTGAAACCGGATAAAGACGTAATTGAATTCATCCAAGCGGTGGTTGATTCCCTGGTGATGTGGGAATTGGTGGTTTTTTTATGGAACAATCCCGGTATCACCGACAAGGCCAAAGGCATTGCCTCGCGCTTGGGGCGGCGTTCGGAAGACATCCTGGGCCCCTTGGAGGCCTTGGTCGAGCACGGGATTTTGGAAAAATGGGGCGAGGCGGCCCAGCCGATATATGCCTTTCGGCAGGACTCGAAGTTCGCCGAGGCTTTGGAGAAATTTGCCGCGTTTAGTCAGGACAAGGAAGGCAAACTCTGGATCTGGGCGCAATTGCTCCACCGCGGCATCCGCTAAGCGCGCCGGGCAGGACGATTTTGATTTTTCTCCATTTAAGTTCTCTGGTTTTAGATCTGTTTCTTCCCATAAGGTGGACAATTGAATTTTTTTCTGAACAAGGGTAAAAACGGCCCTAGCGCCATCAGTGGCTCGTTACCCGCTCGATCAAACCCTCCTCACCGGCGGTCACTTGTCCT
>JAAXVQ010000257.1 GCA_013335425.1 Candidatus Firestoneibacteriota bacterium
GTTCCCCAAACATATTTTGGTGATTGACGATGATCAGAGCGTGCGCAACAGCCTGGCATTGCTGCTGCGCGCTTATGGATTGCACGTTTCTTTGGCCCCGAACGGAGAAAACGGCATAGCCCAGGCGTTGAAACTCCGTCCCGATATCGTGCTGGTGGATCTTGGGCTCCTCGGTTTAAACGGTTTGGAAACAGCCGCCCGCATCCGGGCCAAGCTGGGAAAAAGCATTTATTTGATCGCGCTCAGCGGGTATATTCAAAAAAGCCGTAAAACCGGGACGGCGGCAAAGCGATTTGACCAGTACCTCGTTAAACCGGTTGATCCGAAAGAGCTCATCCGCTTGCTGAACGAAGTTAAGGTCCGAAAAATTGCCAAGCAAACCTCCCGGCCTCCGATCCGGAAAAAATCCGAACTCTAAGACGTATTGCCGAGTTTTTTTTAGAGCGCATCATTTCGGCGCACATGCAGCCGTCTTCTGATGGCGGGGCAATGAACCTCAGGCTGCGACCGGATCCTATTTATTTTTGTTGCGGAGAGATTTTTAAAAATTCCGTTCCTTGGGATTTGGTGGAAAGGGACGAAGGGGAAAGGGTGAAAAAGCAGAGGAATTTGAAAAAGGCCCCTGGTTAGAACTAGGTCTAATCAGGGCTTGGGGGCGGCTAAACCTACTTTTTGCGCCAGTTGGATGAGTTCGGTAACGGTCTTGGCCTGCATTTTCTTCATCACGCGGCTGCGGTGGACTTTAATCGTTTGCAGCACGGTCCCCAGCTTGTAAGCGATTTCCTTATTGAGCAGGCCTTTGGCCACAAAATGCAAAACCTCTTTTTCGCGGGGGGACAAAGTCAGAACGCGGCGTTTGATTTTGTCAATTTCGGTTTGATCCTTGTTCTCGGTTTTGTTTTTGGCAATGGCCAGTGTCAGGGCGTTCAGCAATTGTTTGGGGGTAAAGGGTTTGGGGAGAAAATCCACGGCTCCGGCCTTAATCGCTTTAACGCTCATGGGAATGTTCCCGTGCCCCGTGATGAAGATGATGGGCAGGTTAAAGTGCCGCGTGGCCAGGATGTCCTGCAGGACCAGCCCGTCGATATCCGGGAGTTGGACGTCCAGCACCAGGCAGGAGGGCACTTTGGGACGCGGAAAGGCCAGGAAAGCTGCCGCCCGCGGGAACGTCTCCACCCTAAACCCGTGTGACTTCAACAGCAGGCTCAAGGCACGGCATACGGAGAGATCGTCATCCACAATATATATGAGCGAACCGCGTTCGGTCATTGAGGACCTTTTCTTTTCATGGGCAACGTGAAAATGAAGGTGGCACCGCGTTCCGGGTTGTTTTCTCCGGTCAAGCGGCCGCCGTGGGCCTCCACAATGGATCGGCTGATGGACAAGCCCATGCCCAGGCCGTCGGCTTTGCTGGTGAAAAAGTGAGTGAAAAGTTTGGGCAGATTGGTTGCAGGGATGCCACAGCCGGTATCGGTAATCGTCACGATAAATGCAGTGTTGTCTTTGCGGGTCGTGCGGATGGAGAGCAGCCGGTCGGTTGGGCTGTTCTCCATGGCATCGAAACTGTTGCTGATCAAATTTAAGAGCACCTGTTGCAATTGGATGCGATCACCGTTAATGGGCGGAAGTCCGGGGCTCAATTCGCTGTTTAACCGCACGTTTCGGATCATGGCATCCGTGGCCACCAGGGCCAGGGTATCTTGGATCAACGTATTAAGGTCCAAGGGCTTGATTTCCGGTACACTTTTCTTCAGCAGCGAACGCAACCGCCGGATGACCTCAATGGCGCGTACATCGTCGTTGCTGATGTATTGCAGGATTTCGCGGATTTGAGGCTCCCGGTCCGCCAGTACGCGCTGGGCGGCTTGGGTGTAGGATAGAATGGCGGTCAGCGGTTGGCTGATTTCATGCGCCAAGGACGATACGAATTCCGCCAGCTTGCCGACCCGTGTGACATGCAGCAGTTCGTCGCGCTGTTCATGGATTTCCAAGTCCTGTTGCCGCATAAAGGTTACATCCGTTTGAATGCCTGTGTAATGCGCAACGGTTCCGGATGCGTCGCGTACGGGTGTAAGGCGCAGTTGGCACCAGTAGCGGGTGCCGTTTTGTTTGAAATTGGGAAGTTCTTCGGTGAAATATCCTTTTTGCCGGATCGTTTGTTTAATTTCCGTGATCAACCTCAGGTCGGGGTCGGTTCCGTAGAGTGTGAAATAACTCAGGCCCATGACCGCCTGTTTCGTATAACCGGTCATGGTTCTAAATGCCGGGTTCGAGTAGATGATGGGGAAGTTGGATTTTTGTACATTAATGATAAAAACGCCGTCTGCGGCACTTTCGATGGCTTGCGTCAACAGCCGTATTTGCTCGTCGGATTGTTGCAGCAAATCGGCTCCGCGTCTCAGAAGCCCGTCTTTAAGATGCAGTTCATCGGTTTGTCGGCGGATTTTTTCACCCAGATGTTTGCGCGACTTGTTTAGATTTAATACCAAGCCCAAGAGACGTTCTTGCTTCTGGTTGGAGGCGTTCTGGTGGTGTTGCGCCCTGGAGGTTTTTGACGGTCTGGGGGAGGCGGAAGGTATTTTTGATTTATGCGGAATACGTTTTTCTTGCGGAGATGTCATTTTTTTCGTGGGTTTCATTTTATCGTTCCCTTTCATGATTCCCATGCTTGAGCATCACCCTGATTTTGACGGCTTTTATTCTATACCAGTAAAACGCCAATATCAATCTTCTTTGTTTTAAAAACCGGGTTATTACCAAACGGGGGCATTGATCTCCTACTGGGATTCAAAGGCCCGCGAGAGGGCGGCAACCAAATCTTTGTCATTGAAGGGCTTTTGCAGAAATCCTACGGCGCCGGCTTTCAAAATTTCCGCCTTCAGGCTCTCATCTTTATCTGCGGTAATCATTACAATCGGCAGTTTGGAGCCGGACGCCCGCAAGCGACGTTGGGTTTCCTGGCCGTTCCACCCCGGGAGATGGTAGTCCAAAAGCAGACAGCCGCGTGCTTTCTTCGGCACCCATTTTAAAAACTGTTCGGCGTTGAGAAAGGTCTTTACCTTAAACCCATAGGTACCCAAAAGTAGGCTCAAAGCACGGCCAATGGACTCATCGTCATCGACAATAAAGATTTGGCGCTTGGTGGAGGACCACGACATAAACCACACTCATTATCCGGATTTATTTCCAAACCAGGTAGGAATGGAACGCCCTCGTAAGTTATATATATATACATATAGGATTCGTGAGAGAAAGGCTATTGTACCGAGGTACAATGGGATATAACTTGGAAAATTAAACTTCAGTACAATTGTCGTCCGTGGCGCCGTTGTCTATAATCAATCTGGTAAATTCTATGAAGTTTCGGAAACGAAGGTGAGCTTATGCTTCCTAAAAGCCGGCAAGTTTATATTGTGGATGACGATGGCGGCGTAGGCCGCGCGCTGATGATGTTGCTCACCACTTGCGGCTATAAGGCCACGGCCTTTTCCTCCACCAAGGCATTTTTTGCCGCCGTGCCGTTTTCTGTGCCCGGGTGTTTAATTTTGGATGTGCACATGCCCGGAGCCGATGCCTGGAAGACACTGGAACTGTCGGCTCAGGCCGGCCACCGGCGGCCGGTGATTTTAATTTCGGGCGATCTCAATGATCGCATACGGGAACGGACACTCAAAGCCGGGGTGGTGGGCTTTCTGCAAAAACCGTTTTCAGATACGGCGTTAATTGCACTGCTGCAGAGGGTGTTTGAGCAGGCTGAATTAAAGCCGGCTCCCTCGAAATGAGTGGAAATTATACCTCAGTACAATTGCGTCGGCGCCAATTATTGAGTGTAATGACGAAGCGAAACGGAAAGACCCATATGCGGGAACAAAGGCGCAATATGCCGGACAAACAGCAGTTGTTCGTGGTGGATGATGATAAATCGGTAGCGCGCGCTTTGAAGCTGCTGTTGAGCACCCAGGGCTATTTGGTGG
>JAAXVQ010000010.1 GCA_013335425.1 Candidatus Firestoneibacteriota bacterium
CTCGACGTGGACATCCGTCTGCTGCCGTTCGACATCGTGGGCAGCCAGGCGCATGCGGCCATGCTGGCAAAACAGAAAATCCTTTCCGCTTCCGAAGCCAAGTCCTTGCAGGCGGGGCTTAAAAAGGTCCTGGGCGAGTGGGAACAGGGCAAGTTGGAGCCATCGGAACACGATGAGGACGTGCATATGCTGGTGGAGCGGCGTCTGCACGAGCTGCTGGGTCCTGTGGCCGGCAAGCTGCACACGGCGCGTTCGCGCAACGACCAGGTGGTGACGGATTTAAAATTGTACCTG
>JAAXVQ010000011.1 GCA_013335425.1 Candidatus Firestoneibacteriota bacterium
AATTGTACCTGCGCGACGAGGTGGAGGAGCTCAGCCGCGGCTTGCGCCGCGTGCAGGGTTCGCTGGTCAAGCTCGCGCGGAAACACCAAGACTGGATCATGCCCGGTTATACCCATATGCAGGTGGCGCAACCGGTTTTGGTGGCGCATTGGCTTCTGGCGCACGCGGAGGCGTTCGCCCGCGATGAGCAAAGGTTGGCCTTTATCCGGCAGACGAGCCTGGAGGAATTGCCCCTGGGGGCCGCGGCTTTGGCCGGGACCACCCACCCCATTGACCGCGCGCTGACCGCACGTTATCTGGGGTTTGCCCGGGTGACGGTCAATTCCATGGACACGGTGGGGGACCGGGATTTTTGCGTGGAATTTTTATCGGCTGCGGCGCTTTGCGGCGTGCATATGTCCCGCCTGGCTGAAGAGTTGGTTTGGTTTTCCGGCAGCGAGTTTAAGTTCCTCACCTTGGACCAGGGTTTTGCCACCGGCTCTTCGATCATGCCGCAGAAACGCAACCCGGACATTGCCGAACTGCTGCGCGGCAAAACCGGTCGCCTGACCGGGCATCTGGTGAATTTGCTGACCTTGCTCAAAGGCCTGCCCTTGACCTACAACCGGGATCTGCAGGAGGATAAGGAACCCCTCTTCGACGCGGTCGATACGCTCTTGGGGGCTTTTGTCGTTCTGCCCCCCATGCTCGACACGCTGACGTTTCACCGCGCCCGGCTCCTGGCCGCCTGCGGGCAAGGGTTTCCCACAGCCACTGAGGCCGCGGATCATCTGGCGCGGCAGGGCGTGCCCTTCCGCGAGGCGCATGCGGCCGTGGGGCGGGCCGTCACCTTTGCCGCCGGGCAGGGGTTGGATTTGGAAAAGTTGACCCTGGAACAATGGCGCCGGTTTCACCCGGCTTTCGGGGCGGGGATCACCCGGGAGATTTCCCTGCAAAGTTCGGTGGAACGGAAAAAATCCCTGGGGGGCACGGCTCCTGCCCGGGTGCGGGAAGCGCTGTCTAAGGCCGAACGGAGATTATCTGAAAATAAATGATTGACAGGGGTGGGTGGCGCGGTTACAATGAACCACAATTTTTCCAAATTGTTTAATCCCCTGGAAAATTAAGGTTTTTTAAAATACAGCGGATAACTGGTGCGGACTCGTGTGCTCAGTTAGGGGAGGGTTGGATTGGCTCGCGTCGTATTAAAAAATGTCACCAAACGCTTTGCGAACGGCGTTATTGCCGCCCGGGATATCAACTTAACTTGTGAGGACAAGGAGTTCATTGTGCTTGTCGGACCCTCGGGTTGCGGCAAGTCCACCACCCTGCGCTTGATCGCCGGCTTGGAAGATATCAGCGAGGGCGAGATCTACATCGGCGACAAATTGGTCAATGATGTGCCGCCCAAGGAACGCGACATCGCCATGGTGTTTCAGAACTACGCGCTCTATCCGCACATGACCGTGTTCGAGAACATGGCGTTCGGCCTGAAGCTCAACAAATTCCCCCAGGCGGAAATCAAGCAACGCGTCATGGAGGCCGCCGACATTTTGAGCATACGCGACCTGTTGGAACGCAAACCGCGTCAGCTTTCCGGCGGGCAGCGCCAGCGTGTGGCCGTGGGACGCGCCATTGTGCGCAAACCCAAGGTGTTTCTTTTCGACGAACCGCTCTCCAACTTGGACGCCCAGCTGCGCGTGCAGATGCGCGCCGAAATTTCCAAGCTGCATACGCGCCTGCAGGCAACCATGATCTACGTGACCCACGACCAGGTGGAAGCCATGACCATGGGCGACCGCATCGTGATCATGAAGGACGGCTACATCCAGCAGATCGCGGACCCCATCACCCTTTACGATCAGCCCAGCAATAAGTTCGTGGCCGGCTTTATCGGTTCGCCTTCCATGAATTTCATGGACGGGAGCATCATCAAGAAAAAAGACAATTTGTATTTTTCCGAGGAGAACTTCACGGTCAAGGTGCACGAAGACCATGCCTCCTCGCTGGAGTCCTATATCGGGCGCGACATCATCCTGGGCATCCGTCCCGAGGACATTTACGACAAGGTGTACGCGTCCAACGCGTCGCCGGACAACACCATCACGGCCACGGTCGAAGTGGTGGAACCCATGGGCGCCGAAGCGTACCTTTACCTGACCACGGGCAAGAGCCCGTTTATCGCCCGGGTGGATTCCTACGAGCAGTTGGAAGTCAACCAGGATATCGACCTGGTTTTCGACATGACCAAGTCTCACTTTTTCGACCGGGAGACCGGGCAGACCATTGTGTAGCCGCCCCCGTCATGTCGGCGCGGGAGATTAGTCAAGGTTGGACTTTAGTGAAAAATCCATGCAAATACGGCGCACCGCTTTTGGGCGGTGCGCCGATTTTTTTACTGGCCTTATTTTTTGCCGCCCCGGCGGCCGGGGCGTCTTTGGAGGTCTCCGGCAACTCGGCGTCCGCCCGTTTTGACGTCAAGCCCGGCGTGCAGGCCGCGGCGGCCAACCCGGGTCCTCGGGGTACGACCCTGGCGGCGCAGAGCAAAGTCGTGGTAATGGCCGATCATTTGATCTACGAAGAGGAAACCGGGTCGCTCTCAGCCGAAGGCCGGGTGCGCATCTGGTACGGAGATTTGACCATGACGGCCCAAGCGGCCCAGGCCGATTTGGAGACGCGGACCGTGCACGCGCAAAAAGACGTGGTCCTGGTTGAGACCGGCCGCGAGATCCGCTGCGCGGAAATGGATTACGACCTGAAAACCGGGTCGGCCAACGCCCGCGGTATTTTGTTCGCCACCCATCCCTGGTATTATCAGGGCAAGAGCGTGGAAAAAGTCGGGGAGAAGCAGATCTTCATCGACGAACCGCTCTTCACCACCTGCAACGCCCGCCGTCCGCATTACCACCTGAGCGCCGACCGCATCGACATTGTGCTGGGGGAATCGCTTACCGCCTACAACACCGTGCTCTATGTGGGCACGACGCCGTTGTTTTATTTCCCTTGGGTTTGGCGCTCGATCAACGACCATCGGCCGCCTTTTTCCATCCAGGTGGGCTACAACAGCGTGGAAGGCCTTTATGCCAAGACCAAGTATAATTATTATTTCCGGGAAGGCAATTACGGCTCGCTGCTGCTGGACTTCATGGAGAAAAAAGGGGTGGGATACGGGCTGAACGAAAAATTCCGCTATGATTTTCTGGGCCGGGGTGAAGGAGAGGCCACCGGGTACTATATCCGCGACAAGGTTACCGGCGTGGAAAGCACTACCGCGCGTTTGAACCATCACCACGACCTGGACGCCGCCGATTCGCTGGCCACCAGTTTGGAGTACGTCAGCTACCGCGATTTCAACCGGGATTATTCGACCGTGTCCGTGGACACGTTTCAGCAGAAGTCGTATCTTTCTTTTTCGCGGCGGATGAACGCCTATTATTTGGGGGTGCTCATCCAGGACACCGAAACCCTGGACCCTTATTTGAACGTGTATTATCCTTCACAGCGGCAATTGCCGGCGGTCACCTACGGGCTTTCGCCCCTGGCGCTCTTCGGCAAGCCGCCGGTCTATTTCAATTTAAGCTCCGGTTTTTCCCGCGATTACCAACGCCTGCCCGTCTCGGTCCCGGGCACCACGGTGACGGGCTATGCATTCCGTTTTCAGGACACCTTCAACGCCACGCCCGCGTTGACGCAGACGTACAACGCGCCGCGCCGGATCCTGACCCAGCCCAGCCTTTCCGCGTCGCTCTCCATGCCTCTGTCCGCTTATGTGAAGGAGACCACGGTGCCGGAGTACGCCGGGGACCAAACCCAAGCCTCGGCCCGAATGGACGCCAGCTACGCCACCGCGGTGACGCTGACCGACAAATGGGTGGATTACCAGAAGACCAAGCACACCCACCTGATGCAGAGCCGTTTGACGTACGCGTTCAGCCGAAAATTGGCGCACTTGGACGACCCCAACCAGGCCGCCGCCGGCGTGACCGGAGACAATCTGGGCCTCGGCCTCGACTATTACCTGGGCAATGAGTTCTCCGTGCAGAGCAGCGAGACGTATGATTTTATGGACGTGTCCTCCGTGTACGGCGACAACGCGGATTGGCGGCTGCACTTGCAGCCCTTTTCACTCAGCGGGCGGGGGCAGCTGGCGCAGAAGGTCAACCTCAATTGGCAGGCGCAGTACCAATGGCCCAAAGGCAAAATCACCAACGGCTACTTTTCCGCCGGAACCTTTGGGAGCGGTTGGAACGCCTCCTGGAACACCTCGTATGCTTTCGTGGAAGGCGCGGCCAATGCCTCCCAGGTGTACTCGGGGCTCAGCACCATGTTTTCCCTGGGGCCCCTGCTTTCCCTGCAGTCTTCGGCCCAATATAATTTTACCGAGCACCACCTCAACAACATCAGCGTGAGCTTGAACCGGGATCTGCATTGCTGGGAAATGCAGGTCGGTTATTCGCATTATTTCGACAGCAACGGGGGACGGGACGAGATCGGTTTTTCCATTTTTCCCAAGGCGTTTCCGCAGCTCAAAGTGGGCAACTCGGGCGCTTCCGCGGGCATGTCGGTGGGCAATTAAAGGGTAAACGGCTGCGCGTTTTCACGCGGCTGAGCGTCTGCATCCGGGCTTGCTGAGTGTTTCTGAAAATGTTATACTTTTCAATCTTTTTCAATTTTAATTATTCATTTTTCTCGGGTTGGGCAGCTAAGGAGGCAGGATGAAAATTTGCGTGGTCGGAACCGGATATGTGGGCTTGGTGAGCTGCGCCTGTTTTGCCGATTTGGGCAATGACGTCATCGGCGTGGACGTGGATCAGGCCAAGGTGGAAAACCTGCGCAAAGGCATTTTGCCGATTTTTGAACCCGGGGTCAAGGAACTCGTGGATCGGCATCTGGGTAAACGGTTGCGCTTCACCACGAACCTGAAAGAGGGGGTGCTGGCTTCGGATTTCATCTTTATCGCCGTCGGCACGCCCCCGGGACAAAACGGCGAGGCGGATCTGACGTATGTCAAGGAGGTGGCGGCCGGAATCGGCCGGCATCTCAACGGGCCCAAGATCGTGGTGGATAAAAGCACGGTGCCTGTGGGCATGGGCGATCTGGTGGATTCGATCATGGAGGAAAATTGCGGCGGCGAATACCGGGTGGACGTGGTTTCCAACCCTGAGTTTTTACGCGAAGGTTCGGCTGTGCACGATTTTATGAACCCGGACCGGATTTTAATCGGGGCCGAGAACCGCCAGGCCGCCGAAAAGGTGAGCGAACTTTACAAACCGCTGGATGCCGAAATCGTCATCACCGACCTGCGTTCCGCGGAAATGATCAAATATGCCAGCAACGCTTTCTTGGCCACCAAGATCACGTTCATCAATGAGATCGCCAACCTTTGCGAACGCGTGAACGCCGACGTGTCCAAAGTCGCCCACGGCATGGGCCTGGACACGCGCATCGGCCCCGCGTTTTTAAACGCCGGAGCCGGGTACGGCGGCTCCTGCTTTCCCAAGGACGTCATGGCGTTGATTCACATTGCCAACAAGGAAGGCTACGAGTTTAAGGTTTTAAAAGCCGTGGTCGAAGCCAACGATTTCCAGAAACGCTCCATGATCGGGCGCATCAAGGAAGTCTTGGGGCCTTTGGAAGGCAAACAGATCGCGGCGTTGGGGCTTTCGTTCAAACCCAACACCGACGATTTGCGGGAAGCCGTGGCTTTGGACGTGATCCGGAACCTTGTGGACAACGGCGCGCGGGTGCGCGCTTATGACCCGGCGGCTATGGAGCACGCCAAGGCGCTGCTGCCGGGCGTGAAATTTGCGGAAAACGCCTATGCTGCGGCCGAAGGCGCGCATTGCCTGGTGATTTTCACCGAGTGGAACGAGTTTAAGGAAATGGATCTGGAACGGGTTAAAAACGCCATGCGCAGTCCCGTCATTGTCGACGGGCGCAACATCTACGATCCGGCGAAGGTCAAGGCACTGGGGTTCACTTACCGAGGTGTGGGCAGAAAATAATTAAGGAGACAATCGTGACTACTGAAATTAAGGGCGTCATTTTGGCCGGCGGGCTGGGCACGCGCTTGAAACCTTTGACCGATATCACCAACAAACATTTGCTGCCGGTTTATGACCGGCCAATGATTTTTCATCCCTTGGAAAAAATGGCCGAAGCCGGCATCAAGGAAGTGATGTTGGTGACCGGAGGGAATAACGCGGGTGATTTTTTGCGGCTTTTGGGAGATGGGCGGCAATTCGGCATTCGCCGGCTGCAATACACCTACCAAAAGGGCGAAGGCGGCATTGCCCAGGCTTTGGGATTGGCTGAGGAATTTGCGGAAGGGCAGAAAATTTTGGTTTTCCTTGGGGACAATATTATTTTGGACCCGATTAAGCCCTTCGCGGATTCTTTTCGGCAGCAAGCCAAAGGGGGTATGGTGCTCTTGAAAGCGTTGGATGACCCCCGTTCTTATGGGGTGCCGGTGTTTAAGGGTTCGCGAATTTTTCGGATTGATGAAAAACCCGCGAAACCGGCCTCAACCTATGCGGTTATCGGTGCTTATTTTTATGACCCGAACGTTTTCAAAATCATCAAGACGTTAAAGCCTTCCAAACGCGGGGAGCTGGAAATTACGGATGTGAACAACGCCTATATACGCAAAGGACAAATGCAATACGGCGTATTAAATAAGCACTGGGCGGATGCGGGCGAGTCATTGGAATCTTGGTTTGCCGCCAATTTGTTGATGCGTGATCTGAGCAAGAAATAAAAGCCTTCATGATGAGAGGGCATTGCGCCCGGACGGAATTTTAAGGAGCAAATTATGCGTTTGTTGATAACGGGGGGGGCTGGGTTTATCGGCTCACATTTTACGGATATGCGTCTAAAACGTCATCCGCGCGATCTGGTCGTGGTTTTCGATAAGTTGACCTATGCCGGTAATCCGGCCAATTTGTCCCAGGCCAAGAAAAACCCGAATTTTAAATTTGTCCAAGGAGATATCTGCGATCGCGCAGCCGTTGATCGGGTGGTTAAAAAATACCGGATAGAGAGCGTGGTCAATTTTGCGGCCGAGACCCACGTCGATCGTTCGATTCTTTCGCCCGAAGATTTTGCCAAGACGGATGTGTTGGGGACGCAAACGCTTTTGGAAGCTGTGCGCAAGTTTAAATTGAGAAAATTCCTGCAAATTTCCACGGATGAAGTGTATGGCTCGATTGAACGCGGCGCTTTCAAGGAAACCGACCCGCTTAAACCTTCCAGTCCTTATTCGGCCTCTAAGGCCGGCGGGGACCTGCAGGTGTTGGCTTACCGGCACACGTACGGTTTGCCGGTGCTCATCGCCCGCTCCTCGAACAATTTTGGTCCCCGCCAATATCCGGAGAAATTGATCCCTTTGTTCGCCACCAACGCTTTGGAGGGTAAGTCGTTGCCGCTCTACGGCGACGGACTCAATACCCGCGACTGGGTTTACGTGGAAGACAACTGTGCAGGGCTGGATGCGGTTTTGGAAAAAGGCGCTTTGGGTGAAGTCTATAATATCGGCGGCGGCAATACCCGGACGAACCGGGAGATCACTTACGGCATTTTGAAGATCCTGCATAAACCCGAAAGCTTGATTAAACGGGTGTCGGATCGCCTGGGGCATGATCGGCGTTATGCGCTGGCTACGACCAAAGCCCGGACGCTGGGGTGGAAACCCCAATGGACGTTTGCCAAAGCTTTGCAACATACCGTGGCTTGGTACCGGGACAACCCGGCTTGGTGGCAGCCGTTGAAATCCGGCGAATACCTTCAATATTATCGAAAACAATATAAAGTGTAGGGGCGTATTGCGATACGCCCCTACAAAAACGGAAAATCGGCCAGGGGGAAAAGAATCATATGACAGGCAAAAAAAAAGTTGCGCTCATTACCGGGATTACCGGGCAGGACGGCAGTTACTTGGCGGAGTTTCTCCTTGCCAAGGGGTATAGGGTTTTCGGCGCTGTACGAAGGAATTCCACGGAGAATTTCGAGCGTATAGAACACATTAAGCGCAATTTGGAGCTTTTGGAAGTGGACTTGCTCGATCAAATGTCCATACTCAACGCGGTGAAAGCATCCCGCGCCGGCGAGGTTTACAACCTAGCCGCCCAGTCGTTCGTGCCCACTTCCTGGGATCAGCCGATTTTAACCGGTGAATTCACAGCCTTGGGCGTTACCAAGGTGTTGGAGGCCATCCGCACCGTGGATCCCAAGATTCATTTTTACCAGGCCAGCTCTTCGGAAATGTTCGGAAAAGTCCAAGAGGTGCCTCAAACCGAGAAGACGGCTTTCTACCCGCGCAGCCCTTACGGCGTGGCCAAAGTCTACGGGCATTTCATCACGGTCAACTACCGCGAAAGCTATAAACTCTTTGCCGTCTCCGGGATTCTCTTCAACCACGAGTCGCCCCGCCGCGGCAAGGAATTCGTCACGCGCAAGGTTACCGACGCGGTGGCGCGCATCAAGCTGGGGCTGCAGAAGACCCTGCTCATGGGCAATTTGGACGCGCGGCGCGATTGGGGATTTGCGGGCGACTACGTACGCGCCATGTGGCTGATGCTGCAGCAGCCGAAACCCCAGGACTACGTCATTGCCACCGGGGTCAACCACTCGGTCAAAGACCTGCTGAGAATCGCCTTTGCGCATGTTGGGTTGAATTGGCAGGATCATGTCAAGATCGACCCCAAACTCATCCGTCCGGCCGAAGTGGAACACCTGTTGGGCAATCCGGCCAAAGCCAGGCGCGAATTGGGCTGGAAACTGGAAGTCTCGTTTGAACAGATGATCCGCATGATGGTGGACTCGGATCTTAAACGTGTAGGCTGGGAAATCGAGTTGAAAAAGCGGGCATGAAAATTCTGGTGATCGGCGCTGAAGGTCAAGTGGGCACATTTTTAGTGCGTGATTTGTCCGCGCACCATGAAGTGTCGGGAACATCGCTCTTGGGGGCGGCCCCTTATCCGCGGCTTGACATCTGCGATCGGGAAGCGGTACAAACCTATCTGGAACGTCTCCGACCGGAGTATGTCGTTCTGACCGCAGCCTTCACCCATGTGGACCAATGCGAAAAAAAGCCGCAGGCGGCTGAGGCCATCAACGTGAGGGGCCCTGAGAATGTGGCGTTGGCTTGTCGTCGGGTTCAAGCAGGGTTGGCGTTTTTTTCCACGGATTATATTTTCGACGGAACCGGCGGGCCTTATGCAGAAAGCGATGCGCCGCATCCGCTCTCGGTTTACGGACGGACCAAGTGGGAAGCCGAGCAGGCGGTGGCCGCGAATTTGGAGAATCACTTGATCATTCGAACCATGAACGTCTATTCCTATTTACCCGGATCGCTGAACTTGTTCATGCAATTGGTGGACCGGACCCGCAAAGGGGAGCCGGTTTCCGGTCCGGTGGACCAGATGATCAACCCCACCCAGGCGGTAAATTTGGCGCAAGCGCTGGGGGAACTGGTGGAAACCGGTCAAAAAGGCATTTTTAATTTAGCCGGCACTACCCGGCTCTCGCGCGTGGATTTCGTGCGGCGGGTCGTGGCCGAATTGGGGTATGATCCAAGGCAGGTTAAATCTCAGACCACAGCCGAGATGAGCTTGCCGGCCGCGCGGCCTTTACAGAGCGGCTTGAAAACCGATAAGGCTCAGGCGGTTTTAAAGCAAAATAAATTGTGGGATTTGGACACGGCTTTGCGTTTTACCTTTTCGCAAATGTCCGGACATCCCGCCTAAAGGACACCATGTCGGAAACAGCGCCCGGCCCCCAAAAGCACGGTCTGAAAATCGCCGTCGGTATTTTGCTGAGCCTGGTTTTTTTGGGGCTGGCCTTTTACAACATCAATTTCCGGCAATTGCTGGAGATTTTTCGGCGCCTCAATCCCTGGTGGATCGTGCTGGTAAGCCTGCTGAGCCCCTGGGGTTGGTATTTCCGGGCCCGGGTTTGGAAGCAATTGATCGGGCAGCGGGCGCAGCCTTCCATGTGGAATTTGTTCCGCATCATCACCATCGGCTACATGCTCAACAACCTGCTGCCGTTAAAGATCGGGGAAGTCGTGCGGGCTTGGCTTTTGGGCAAACGGGAAAATTTGCCGACCTCCTTGGCCATCGGCACGGTGGTGGTGGAGCGTCTGCTGGATGTGCTTACCCTGTTGACCTATTTTGCCTTCACGATGATCTTCATCCCTTTCGCGCCTTGGTTGAAATTGTCCGGCGTGGTGGTGGGGGCCATCGGACTGGGCATGCTCGTCTTGGTGTTGATCACCTACCGCTATGGGGAGCGTTTCACGGTCTGGCTGGAAAAGCCGTTTTACCGCCTGCCGGGGAACACCGGCCCTTGGCTGCACAGCCAGTTGGCCAAATTTCTCGAGGGCTTGCGCTTGATCGACAAGCCCAGCCAACTCTTCAAGGCGTTTTTCTGGTGCCTGATCACCTGGATGGTTTGGATCGTCATCGGCTACATGACTTTTTTGGCCTTCGGCTTAAACCTGCCTTTCCTGGCGGCGATTTTCCTGATGGTGGTTTTAAATTTCGGGTTGATGATTCCTTCCTCACCCGGCGGTTTGGGCGTGTATGAATTTATGGTCATCCTTTCGCTCACCCCGTACGGCGTCGGCAAGGAAGCGGCCCTGGGTGTCGCTTTTTTTTCCCACATCGTCCCTTACCTGGTGAACGTCGTCTTCGGCTGGATTTTCGCCATGCAAATGAACTTGTCCATGGGAAAAATGTATTCCGAGTCCGAACAGCTCAAAGTGGAGTAAAAAAACCGCCTGGGACGCCGCTTAAAACCGGGTTGAAATATTTAAGGAAAGGACTGTTATGCGCGTTTTTATTACCGGCATGGAAGGGTTCGTGGGCAGTTATTTGGCGGAGTGGGCCCTCTCCCAAAAAGCCGAGGTGTTGGGGACGGCTTTTCCCGGCAGTTCCCGGAAAAATTTGCAGGCCTTGCCCCTGCAAGGCGTTTTTGATCTGGACATCACCGACGGCGCGGCCGTGGACGCCCTCCTATGCGAGGTGAAGCCGGATTGGATTTTTCATTTGGCCGGACAGAGCAACCCGGCGTTGTCCTTCAAGGATCCCGAACCCACCATGCGCGCCAACATTTTGGGGACACTGCACGTACTCGAGTCGGTCCGGCGCCGAGGCGCCGGCACGCGCGTGGTGATTGCCGGCAGCGCGGACGAGTATGGTTGCGTGGACGAACATGTCCGGGCCATTTCCGAAACTTTTCCGCTCAACCCCCAGAGCCCTTATGCGGTCTCCAAGGTCTGTCAGGATTTGATGGGGTTGGCCTACCACCAGCAGCACGGCGTGCACGCGGTCCGGGTGCGTCCCTTCAACCATATCGGGCCCCGCCAAGCGCTCGGGTTTGTGGCCACGGATTTCGCCTCCCAGATCGTGGCCATCGAACGCGGGCAACTCGAGCCGCGGTTGGAAACCGGAAACCTGGACGTGGTCCGCGATTTTACGGACGTGCGCGACATCGTGCGCGGATACTGGAGCCTGGCCAAGTCCGGGAAACCCGGGGAAGTCTACAACCTGGGGTCGGGACACGGCTTGCGCATTCACCAACTGGTGGACGGCTTTTTAAAACATGCCCGGGTGCCCATTACGGTGCACATGAAGCACGAACGCATCCGGCATGAACGCATGCGCAAGGTGGCTTCCATTGCGCGCATCCGCCGGGGCACGGGCTGGAAGCCCGAGCTGCCCATTTCGCAAACCCTCTTGGACATCCTCAATGACTGGCGCGCCCGTTGACCGACATGCGGCCTGCGGTTGAGCACCCCGGCGGCAAATTTTTTCGGCAGTTTTGGCGCGTTTCTTTTTTCCAGGGCATCAACTCCGCAAGCGCCTTTTTGGTGAACATCCTCGTGGCCCGCTGGATCGGCCCCCAAGCGTTCGGCGATTTTTTCGTCTTTGTCTCCACCATGACCGTGGCCACCATTTTATTCGATTTCGGACTTTCCCGGACCGTCCTGCGTTACGCCGCGTTTCACCAGGCGCGCGGGGAAACCGTATCCAAACTGCAATATTACTACGCCACGCTCAAATTAAAGACCCTTTGGGGCCTGGGCGCTTTGGGGTTGGCGGGCCTGGGGGCTTGGATTTGGGGTGGGGCCCTGCGGGTGGAATATACGTTGGGCTTCGCAACCGGATTTGTGATCAGCTATTGCCAGTTTTTATCCTCCGTAGCCCAAACCGAGGACGATTACGCCGCCTACAATTGGGTGCTCTCGTTCAATACCCTGCGCCTGGGACTGGTGATCGCCGTCTGGCTCCTGGGCGCGATGACCCTGCCCCGGCTCTATGCGTTGTTCCTAGTGACGCCGCTGTTGATGGCTGCCATACCGGCTTGGCGCTTGCTGCGCGAGCTGGCTCGGGCCGGCAAAGTTCCCGAAGAACATTTTTATGCCAACCTCATAGGCTTCGGCAAGTGGATGCTGGTGCTGGTGGTCTTGGAAAGTTTGGCGCAGCGCCTGGACGTCTACTTGGTCCGTTGGCTGACCTCGGCTGAGGCGGCCGGACATTATTCCGGGGCCCTGACTTTTTTTGGCGCGGTGACGCTGCTGCCGACTTATACCGCGTATTTGATTTATCCGAAATTCGTGGAAGCGGTCAGCCGCGGGGAGCGGGCAACGCTGGAATCGCAATATCGGTTTTCCACGGATCTGACGGCCGTTTTGGCTGTGCCCCTGGGAATGGGCTTATGGGCGGTGGCGCCGGACTTGATCCGCCTGTTTTTGGGCGCCGGCTTCGCGCCTTCGGTGCCCCTGTTCAAATATTTTGCCGCGTATGCGGTTTTATGGAGCTGTCAGGTAAATTCCGGGGCCATGTTTTTCGCCCACGATCAGCCGCGCACCGTGGTCGGAATTGTGCTTATGATTTTGCTGGCGGGTGCAGGCACACAGTTGCTCTTGATCCCTCGTTTCGGTTTGCCGGGAGCCGGGCTGGCCCTGGCAACCACTTCCGCCGTCGGGTTGGGGCTTTACTGGGGTTTTATCCGCGCCCGGTTCAAATTGTCTCCTCATTTCGGCCACCTCGGTGTATATTTTCTGGTTGGATTGGCGATGGCCGCTGTAGTGAGGGCGCTGCCGGGCGGGACTTGGCCCTGGCTGTTGGGGAAGGCGGCACTCGGCGGTGTGATCTATGCCGGTGGTCTTTTGGGACTGCAAAAATGGCAAGGCTGGCAATTGGTGCAATGGCCGAAAAAATCAGCGTAGGGGCGTATGGCCGTACGCCCTGGTAAATTTTTGTTGGGATAAGGAGCGCTTATGGATTATCGCGAACGGTGCTATGGAGCGTTTGTCAGCAAGCATTGGAACTTCATTCATGTGCTTTCCCGCGAAGAATTTGATTTCCATGCCGAGTTATACGCCAAGACGTATTTGAACCATTTGCCCGCAGACCATCAGGCTCCGATTTTGGACGTGGCTTGCGGCGCCGGGCATTTTTTATATTTTTTGAAAAAGCAGGGGTATACCAACCTTGCGGGCATCGATATTTCCCAGGAACAGTTGGAGATCGCCCGCAACATGGGCGTGACGGAAGTTCAAAAAGCGGACATGTTCAAATTTTTGGCCAAACACAAGGGTAAATATGCGTTGGTCATTGCCAATGATATTGTGGAACATTTGACCAAAAATGAAGTCATCCAATTTTTGGACGCTATTTTGGCTTCGCTGCGTCCCGGCGGCAAAGTCATCATCAACACCGAAAATGCCGCTTCGCTTTTCGGCTCTTCCCGCGTGTTTATTGATTTTACGCATGAGCAAGGGTTTACCCCGATCAGTTTAAGCCAAGTGTTGCGCGTTTGCGGATTTGAAGGCGTCCGCATTTATCCCAACTCCCCGGTACACAGTTTTTCCAGTTGGGTGCGGGTGCGTCTTTGGAAGGTGGCGGAAGGGATTTTACGCGCGTTCCTCGCCGTCGAATGCGGCCTGGGCAAGGGTCTGAAAAAGCGGGACATTATTTTGGAACCGCGCATTTTTGCCGTAGCCCAAAAGGCGACCGAACGGGCATGAAGATCGCATATGCTCTGACCGGGTACGTGCCTTCGACCGGCGGAGCGCAGATTCATTTTCACGAGATCGCCCGTCGTTTGTCCGTAACCCAAGAGGTGCGCGTTTTCTGTCATTGGAAAGAAAACCGGACCGACTGGCTGCGGGGCGTCACGGTGCGGGCACCCGGTGATTCCGAATACGTTCAAGACGGCGTGGCCGTCACCCAATTTAATTTAGACCCGTCGGACCGCCGCCGCTTGGCGTTCTGGGCCTGGGGATATTACGCGGCCATGGGCGCTTCGGTGGCGCATATTGCCGGTGCCATGGAAGAAAAAATGGACAGGCTTTTAGGGCCGGTGGATTTAATTCATGCCGGGCGCATGGGGCGGGAGTT
The DNA here is from genome assembly GCA_013335425.1 of Candidatus Firestoneibacteriota bacterium. Taxonomy (GTDB): domain Bacteria; phylum Oederibacteriota; class JAAXVQ01; order JAAXVQ01; family JAAXVQ01; genus JAAXVQ01. The sequence goes on from JAAXVQ010000011.1 coordinate 14,385, forward strand.
TTTGGCCTGGGCGGCCCTGCGCACGGCGCGCCGGCGAAAGATACCCTTTGTTTTTACTCCGTTCCATCATCCCCAGTGGTCGGGTTGGCGCTGGCGCTGGTATTTGAAACTCTACCGGGAAGCCGATGCCCTCATCGCCCTGACCCGGGCGGAAAAAGAGATTCTCGCCGGTTTGGGCGTGGCCCGCGAGCGCATCCACGTGATCGGACATGCACCGGTGTTGGGAGACGTCAAGCAGGTGCCGGATTATTTCGGACCCGGCGGGCCGGTGGTGTTGTTTTTGGGGCAAAAGTACGCCTACAAGGGCGTGGCGCAACTTTTGGCGGCCATGCCCCGGGTATGGGCGCGGCGACCGGACGTGCGGTTTGCGTTTTTAGGGCCGCGGACGCCTTACTCGGAAAAGCTGTTTAAAATCATCTCCGACCCCCGCGTTATTGAAAAAGATCGGGTGCCCGAAGCGGATAAGCAAAGCGCGCTGGCGCAATGCGCCGTGTTTTGTCTGCCGTCGCGTCAGGAAAGTTTCGGGAGCGTTTTTGTGGAAGCCTGGAGTTTCGGCAAGCCGGTGGTCGGCGGCAATATTCCGGCTGCGGCCGAATTGATCGAACCGGGCATCAACGGGAGTTTGGTCGGAGAAACGCCCGAGGAATTGGCGCTGGCGTTACTCACGTTGTTGCAGGACCCGGATCTAGCCCGGCGATTCGGAGCCGCGGGCCGACAAAGGGTGGCGGAAAAATATACCTGGGATGCGGTCCTTGGAGCTTTAAGCCGGGTTTATCGGAGTATAAAGTAGAGCATCGGCCAAATCGGTTCTTGTTAAGTTTTTCCGAATATCGGATAATTATTTTTGGGTATAACTTTTTTTGGGGAAGGGGAACCTATGAAAGTTGTTATTTTAGCCGGGGGTAAAGGCACCCGTATCAGCGAGGAAACGCAAGTTGTTCCCAAGCCCATGATAGAAATCGGGGGCAAGCCGATCCTCTGGCATATCATGAAAACTTATTCCCATTACGGGTATAATGAATTTGTAATTTGTTTGGGTTATTTGGGATATATGGTTAAGGAGTATTTTTCCCACTATTTTTTACATTTAAGTGACCTGACCATCGACTTGCGCAACAACGAAATGGAAATCCACAACAACACGGCTGAACCGTGGAAAGTCACCTTGGTGGAGACCGGACCCGAAACAATGACCGGCGGCCGCTTGAAACGGATCCAAAAATATGTGGGGCAGGAAACCTTCATGCTGACCTACGGAGATGGGGTGGGCAATGTTAATATCCCCCACCTACTGGCCAGTCACAAGAAGAGCAAAAATCTTGCGACTTTGACGGCCGTACAAAATGCCGGACGCTTCGGGATTATTGAACTGGAAAAGAACAACCGGGTAAAGACTTTTGTTGAAAAACCCATGGGGGAATCGTCCTGGATCAACGGCGGTTTTTTTGTGTTGGAGCCGGAAGTCTTCTCCTATATTAAAAAAGGGGATGCCGCCATCTGGGAACGCGAGCCGTTGGAGCAATTGGCGAAACAAGGTGAGCTTAACGCCTTCCGGCATTTGGGGTTTTGGAAGCCCATGGATACGCTTAGGGACAAACTGGAGTTGGAAAAAATGTGGAATGCCGGACAAGCGCCTTGGAAGGTTTGGTAACCCGGCAGCGCAACCTGGTGTCGACGGTGTATTGAGATCACCGGCAGCTTAAAATTTTCGGACAACATCGATTTCATGGGAATCATAGGGTGTATAAACATCCAATAAGGCCGCATGGCGGCCGATCTTAAATAATTGGAACTCAACATGTTAAAGCCATTTGGGGATTTTTATCAGCATAAGAAAGTGTTGGTTACCGGGCATACCGGGTTCAAGGGTTCCTGGTTG
>JAAXVQ010000258.1 GCA_013335425.1 Candidatus Firestoneibacteriota bacterium
CCTTTTTGGAGAGCAGGGGAACGGGTTCCAGGGCGAAGGACATCGCGTCGACGCTGAAAAGGTTTTTCATGGGCGCGTTTTTGTCGGCCACCTGCAGGCCGTTGACGGACAGGGACAAATTGGCCAGGCGGGTTTTAACCCCCGCCACTTCGACTTTGGCGCCGAAGGCGAATTGGCCGCCGGCTTGGATGCCCCAGCGCAACAGGGTATCTAAAAAAAACAAATCGAAAACAGCCAGTAAAATCAGAATGACCAGAGCGGGGATCACGTATTTCCAACGCACGGCAGGCTCCTTTGGCACCGCCCCTTTAAGGAGCGGATGCGGCTATTTTTTAACTTTATCCAGCAGGTCGGTGACCTTCGTAAGGTTTAGGACTTTCATGATTTTCCACCGGCTGACTTTTTCCTGATAATGCGCGCGGTAGTAGATCACGCCCTGACGGGAGAGAAAGAGCACGGGCAGAAACAGCGCCAAGCCGATGAGGAAATTTCCCAGCACTACGGTGTTGTAAAAACGGGTAAAGGGCAGCAGGGGCGCGTTGTAGGCGCTCGTCCAAAGCGGCACTAAGGCCGGCACTTGCGTCAAGAGCGCCAAACCCAAACGATGCGCCAGCGGGTCGAGGACAAAGCCGATGGCTGCAAACAGGGGCGTGGCCAGGGCGGCGGCTCCCAGATTGGATTTGGTTCCCATCAGGATCAAAAACAAAAGCGTGGCTTGGAGCGTGGCCAAGGGGCTCAACCCCAGCAGCGCACCCAAGGCCACACCGAAAGCGACCTGATAGGGAGAATCACTGGACTGCAGTACGCTTAAAAGACTCTTCAAGGCTTTGATCCAAAACATAAACTGCCACCTCCGATGCGGTTTGACCGCTGCGGCACCCGCGGCGCCAAAACGGGGAGTATTGTAACCCGCTCCAGGAAACTTAGCAAGACGGAGAAAGCAAAATCGCCGCGCCGAGCACGCGAATTTTGGGTTCCTCCGCCGAATAGCCTGATCGCTTCATTATATTAGCAGGGTGCTGAAAAAGTCTACTACCTGTCCGGACCCCAAGAGCTGATCCACCGGGGTTTTTCATTACCCCGTCAGTACAACGAACAAAAAACATGTCGATTTTGCCCAGCGTGGCGGCAGAGGGCTGTTTTGCTCCGGCGGACCCGAGAACCCTTTGACCTTGACACTCCCTGAAAGCGGATGCTACCATGACGAAAAACTTTATTTGCAAGGGGAAACATGAACTTTGTCCTGGTGCTTCTCCGGCTTATGCGGCCGCGGCAGTGGACTAAAAATTTGGTGGTTTTCGCGGGATTGGCGTTTTCCGCCAATCTCTTCAAAGGCGCTCTGGTATCCCGGACGCTCCAAACGTTTTTCATTTTTTGCCTGACCACGGGCGCGGTCTATATAGTTAATGACATTTTGGACCGGGAGCACGACCGGCTGCACCCGGAAAAGGCCAAACGCCCGCTGGCGGCCGGCGCTATTTCCCCGGAAACCGCGGGCGGCATGGCGTTTATTTTTTTGGCCATTGCCCTGACTTGGAGCTTTATCCTTTCCCTGCCTTTGGGTTTGACGGTGCTGGCCTATGTGGCGCTCAACGCCGCTTATAGTTTGGGGCTCAAACGGGTCGTGATCCTGGACGTGATCGTCATCAGCGCCGGGTTCGTGCTGCGGGCCGTGGCCGGCGCCGTGGTCATTGACGTGGTGATTTCCCCCTGGCTGCTGATCGTGGCTTCGCTGCTTTCTTTGTTTCTGGGATTTGCCAAGCGCCGCCATGAATTGGTGACCCTGGGGGAGAAGGCCGCTTCGCATAGGCCGTCTTTGGGAGAGTACTCCCCGGTTTTGCTGGATCAATTTTTAGGCATGCTCTCGTCCTGCACCATCATGGCCTACTCCCTAAATGCGTTTACATCGGTCACCGGCCGCGAGCACAACCTGCTTATGCTCACGGTACCGTTTGTGATCTACGGCATTTTGCGTTATCTCTATCTGGTATACCAGAAAAACCAGGGCGGCAGCCCGGAATTGGTTTTGCTCAATGATCGACCCATGCTGATTACCATCGTTTTGTGGATGGTCACCGTCGGCTGGATTCTAAGGCAGGGGTGAGGGCCCAAACCGCATGCCCGACCACGCGAAAACCAAACCTAAAACCAAAGTAAAACTAAAAATAAAAGCCAAAGCCAAAGCCTCGCAGACGTTGCGACCAACCGTGTCAAAGCCTAAGAGGAAAAAAGCACAGGCCCGGACGACCTTGGCTTCTCCCCGGGGCTTCCAAGCCCGCTGGACTTCGCTGGTGGAGCGCCTACGCGCGCAGCCCGAACTGTTTTGGTTGGGCGTGGTGGTGCTCTGCGGTTTGCTGCTGCGGTTGACACACCCGGATTGGTACTGGAACCGTCAGTTTCATCCGGACGAACGTTGGATCTTCGGCGTGGTGAGTCAACTTTCCTACCCGGACGCGCCCACGGCCCTGCAATACGGTACGTTTCCCCTGTACCTTTTGGCCACCATCAAGGACATCGCGGTTTGGCTGGTTTCCTGGTTCGGCCGGCTGGACGCCAATGAGTTTGTCATCGGCGCCGGACGTACGCTCTCTGCGGTTTTTGATACGGGCACGTTGATCTTCACTTATTTGCTCGGCGCGCGCATGTTCCCGGGCGCACGCGGCCGCCGACTGGGTTTGCTGGCGACCGCCTTTTTGGCGTTCACGGTTTTAAACATCCAGATGGCCCATTTTTTCGTAGTGGACGTACCCCTGGGACTTTTGGTGACGGCCGTGTTGTATGCCTCGGTGGGCATTGCCCAGACAGGGCGCCGAAGTGATTATGTGTTGGCCGGAGTTTGTTTGGGCTTGGCCATGGCCACGAAAACCAGCGCCCTGCCCGTGAGTTTGGCCGTGGGCGTGGCGCATGTGATCGGCTGGGGGCAAGCCGACGAGGCCGACCGTCCCCGGCGCTGGCTGGATCTGGGCTGGGCCGTGGCGGCTTCGGGCGTGGCGTTTTTCATCACCATGCCGCACGCCCTTTTGGATTGGTCCCGGTTTTGGACCAACCAAAACGAACAGCGGCGCATCCTGGTCACGGGTGAAGCCGATGTGCCTTACAATCGGCAATATCTGCACACCACAGCGTTTCTTTATTTTGGAAAAAATTTGATACGCTACACCCAGGGCTGGCCCCTGGGCCTGCTGAGCCTGGCCGCCTTCGTGGGTTATCCTTTGCGCGGACTCTGGGTGTTGCTCAAAGGCGCGGCCGCACGGTCAGGGCAGGCGGCCTGGGACGGGATTCAAAAAAATGCGCCCCTGATTATTGTCCTGACCTTTGGCGTGGCTTATGCCCTGGTGATCGGCACTTCGTTTGCCAAGTTCAACCGTTACTGTCTGCCGCTGACGCCGGTGCTGGCCTTGGCGGCGGCCCACGCGTTGTTTGACCTTTGGGAGCGCGCACAAAAAATCTGGTTGAAGCGTTTGCTGATCTGGGTCGGGGCGCTGACCGTCGGCATCACGCTGCTTTGGGCTTTGGCGTTTGTTGCCATCTACCAAGCCGAGCATCCCTGGGTGGCGGCCAGCCGGTGGCTGCTGCAGCATGCGGCGGACTACTCAACCGGACCCGGCGGCTTCCTGCGCCCAACCGCCGTACTCAATGAAGAATGGGGCGACGATCTGCCCGTCTATGTCGAAGGCGTACCGGGCAAGGCTTACCGCATCAACAAGTTTTCCGTGCAGGAACCCGACACCCCGAACAAACGCGCCGCGATTTTGGCCATGCTCCCGGGCAATGATTGGATCGCGGTGGCCGACACGCGCGCGCACGCCGTATACCGGCGTCTGCCCGAGCGCTACCCCATCAACGCCGCCTACTATGAACTGCTTTTCGGCAACCGCCTGGGATATCATCTGGCCGCGGAGTTTAAAAATTACCCCCGCCTTTTCGGGTTGGAGTTTCCCGACGACCGCGCGGATGAAAGCTTTA
>JAAXVQ010000259.1 GCA_013335425.1 Candidatus Firestoneibacteriota bacterium
CCCTGGACTCAGACGGCCTATGCCTGGTTTGGCAATTTGTTAATCTACCTGCAACCTTCCAGCGCCTTCACTACACCGCACATCATCGCCGACAGGCTGCCCTGGCGAGGGGCGTATCATGCGGTATTCTCCGGCGCGCCGCTACCAAGTTACGTCCGGAGTATTGGCGTTGATGTTCGGGAACCTGCCGGCGTGAAACGAGAAATCTACTTTATACTCCGGGGGCAACAACATGAGGAAACCAAAAGCGTTTTTGGCTTTCAGTTTGTTTTTATTGATCTCCTGTATGTCTTTCGGAGCCGAAACCGTTTTGGAAAAGGCGACTTTTGCAGGCGGCAGTTTTTGGTGCCTGGAACCCGCCTTTGATCAAATTGCCGGCGTGGTGAAAGTTACCGCCGGTTATATCGGCGGCATGAAAAAACCCCCCACTTATGAAACTTATGCTTCCAACGGCTATGTGGAGGGGGTTGAGGTTTGGTACAATCCGGAGAAGGTTTCCTATTCGCGATTGTTGGAGGTTTTTTGGAGCCAAGTAGACCCCACGGATCCGGGCGGGCAGTTTGGAGATCGGGGCCCGCAATATCGCTCGATTATTTTTTATAAAAACAACCGACAAAGGCGCCTGGCCGAACTGTCTAAAGCGGCTGTGAAAAAAAGCGGCCGTTATTCGAAATCCATCATTACGGAAATTTTGCCGGTTACCGATTTTTATAAGGCCGAAGAAGACCATCAGAATTTTTACATAAAAAATCCGCTTAAATATAAACTTTATCGAACCAGGTCCGGTCGCAACAACTAAAACCTTTCACCGGTTCACCTAAGAGCAGTGAATTTCCCGATTTTAGTCAGCATTTTATTGAGCTTAAGGTTCTGCTGCACGCTTTATTGTGCGGCTTGACCTGCAAGCGCACGTAGTAATGATTCGAGGCATATGCATTTAAGTCATTAACCCCGTTTCCCGATAGTAAGTCAGGATAGGCATGCTTTATTGATATGCCGGTTATTGACCGCATTCGTCGTATTACGACCGGCCGGGAGCGCGGAACATGGAAACCTTGATTCAGGTTGAAGAACTAAGTCGGAAAATCGAAAAAATTTTTCCCATGCCTCAGACGCTGATGAAGATCAATGAGGCGCTCAACAATCCCAATGTCAACATGGCCCGGCTGGAAGATATCCTCAAATCCGATCCGGATTTTTCCTTTAAACTTTTAAGCCTGGCCAATTCTGCGTTTTACGGTTCACCCAACAAAGTCACCAACATGCATATGGCCATCACCCTGCTGGGCTTTAATGCCATTAAAAACTTAGCCATTCAAACCAGCGTGCAGCAAACTTTCGGCGGGGACAAGCCGGAATCCTGCGTGCCGACCCAAATGATCTGGAAACATTCCGTGGGCGTGGCCGTCTGCGTCAAGATGCTTTCGCGGCGATTGAAACTAGGCAATGCCGAGGACTTTTTCACCATGGGCATTTTGCATGATTTGGGTTTCCTGATTGAAGCGCAGTTTTATTCACTGCCGTTAAGCCAGATGTTGGAAAGAGTGAACCGGGAAAAATATTCCTTAACCGACCTGGAGTCGGAGGTTTTGGGCATGGACCATGCCCAGATCACCCACTTGCTTGCGGAAAAATGGTCCCTGCCCAAGACGCTTACCACGACGTTGAAGCATCATCATGAACCCTTGGATGCGCCCGAAGAGAACCGTCGCAGCGCCAGCGCGCTGTACTTGGCGGACAAAATCGTCATGCAGGCCAAATACGGTTTCACCTATGCGCGCGCCGGAGAAACGGACGAGGCGGTGCTCGCCTTGCTGCAATTGGAACCCGTGGACATGGAAGTCATGCTTGAGGACTTCCAAGTGGAGGCCGATCAGTTCGCCGCCCTGCTCAAACAGGGTTGATCTCTGCGGAAAGCGGTTTTGACCATGCCCGAAGTGCAGACGGAAACATCCGAACGCGAATTCCCGGCGGACTTGGAAGGCATGCGGTCTTTGGTGAAAAAATGCCGGGCCCGGGAACGCCAGTTGAAATTTGAAATTGAATCCCGGCAGGAAGAAAACGACGGCGTGATTGCCGATAACCTCAAACAAAACGAGGAACTTCGGGCGCTCAATGTTGAATTACAGAAGTTTAATCTGGAATTGGAGGCCAAGGTTCAGGCCCGAACCCTGGAATTGGAGGCTTCCAAGCATGCCTTGGAAGAGCACGCCCAAAAACTGCAGGAATTGGGCGTTGCCAAAGAAGCGCTCATGCACATGATTGTGCACGACATGAAGAATCCGTTGACCGTGGTGTTGGGGACGTTGGGGTTGTTTAAGAATCAAACACACAACTTGGAATCCGAATTGCACGGCATGCTGATCAATTCTTTCGGACAAGCTCAGAAGCTTTTGTCGATGATCGAAGAGATTCTTTTCATCAGCCGGATGCAGACCAAGGAATTCCAACTCAAACCCCGCCAAGTCGACTTGAAAAACCTGGTGGGAGAATGCACCCGTACCATGGAGAAGACCCTGGGGCGGAAAAATCTGCGTTTTTCGGTCTCCTTGCCGCCGGGACCCTGCCTGGTCATGGCCGATCCGGATATGGTGGAACGCGTTGTCAACAACCTGCTCAACAACAGCATTAAATATGCGCCCGGGGAGAGCGAAATTTGCGTGACCCTGAACTTTGCCAACAACGTGCCCACTCTGGGTGTGGCCAATCACGGCGATCCCATACCTCGGGAATATCACGAAAAGATTTTTGAACTTTTTACCCGTGTCAACGCCAAGGACACGCAGCTCTCCGGCACCGGCTTGGGATTGGCTTTTTGCAAATTGGCCGTAGAAGCGCACGGCGGTTCGTTGTGGGTCACTTCGCCTCTGGACACCGAAGACCAGGGCGCCTGTTTTTCCTTCACGCTTCCATCCGTTTCTGCCGCTTAAGCGTTTTAGCGCCCTCGGTTTGCTTCCGGCAAGGGTTTCGATCGTTTTTAAAATCAAGAGAAATTTCAGGAAGTTAAAGGGCGCGTTTTTCATTGCTCATGGTCCCAGTCTCGCATATACTCTCTGCAAAGTCGCCGGGGAGGGCCTGAAGTTGAACGCCATTGAAGTACGGAATCTCACCAAAATTTACGCGAAATCCGTCAAAGCCGTCGACGGCATTGAGTTCAATGTGGGGGAAGGGGAGATCTTCGGTTTCCTGGGCCCCAACGGCGCGGGCAAGTCCACCACCATCATGTTGTTGACCACGCTTTTACGCCTTACGGCAGGGGAGGCGCGGGTGGCGGGTTTTGACGTGACCCGGCAGCCGTTTCAAGTACGGCAAGCCATTGGTTATGTTTCCCAGGATTTGGCCGTGGACGACAATCTGACCGGGTACGAGAATTTGTTCCTGCAAGCGAAATTTTACGGTCTCTCCCAAGCGCAGTTGCAAACGCGGATTCCCGAAGTCCTGGGCTTGGTCAATTTGCAGGAACGCGTGCATGATTTGGTGGAAACCTACTCCGGGGGCATGCGCAAGCGCCTGGACATTGCCGAGGGGCTGGTGCACCGTCCGCGGGTGCTTTTCTTGGATGAACCCACTTTGGGACTGGATATTCAGACCCGCAGCGAGATTTGGAAATACGTCACCCGGCTGCGCGACGAATTCAACATGACGATTTTCCTCACGACCCATTACATGGATGAAGCTGACCGATTATGCGACCGCATTGCCATCATCGACCGTGGCGTGATTAAAGCCATCGACACGCCTGCGAGCCTTAAGCGGGAAATCGGCGGTGATTTGGTTACGCTCTCCCTGGAGGGCAAGGAATCGGTGGTGGCCAAAGCCCTGGCCGTGTTGGCCAATTTGTCCGGTGTTTATCAAATCAAACCGCAGGACAACCAATTTTTAGTGATTGTAGAAAACGGCGGAGCGGTAGTGCCTAGGATTTTTGAAGCCCTGCACAGCCAGGA
>JAAXVQ010000260.1 GCA_013335425.1 Candidatus Firestoneibacteriota bacterium
TGACCTGGGGGTCGTCGAGCCGCATCTATGGTCGGACGAATGTTATCGCATCTTCGGCCTCGAGCCGGGATCGGTTGAGGTTACCACGGAACTCTTCCTGAGCCGCGTCCACCAAACGGGCAGATTCAGGCGAAAGGGGCAGGGGCGTTTCCTCGTTGATAGGCTCTTTAAATTGACCGGCATACAGCAAATAGATATGGGCGCTGGAGACGTAGACCATGCGGGTGCCGAAACGGTTGGCATAATGCGCCAGCAAACCGGTTAAAACCACATTGCTTATAAAAGTGTTGACGGCTTGATCCATGTTTTCAACGCGGGCGTTGGTTTGGGCCGCCAAGTGATAGATGATGGGCGCCTGTTTGACTAACGCTTCGAGTTTGGACAAATTTTCCGGTGTCAACAGATCGCCGGTTTCCACCAGGAACACATTGGGTGAATTTCTCGCAGCTTCCAGGTTGAGAATATTGGCCGCGTCCCGAACCAAACAAACCACCGGGCTCTGCCCGGCCAGCGAATCGCTCAAATGGGAGCCTAAAAATCCGGAAGCGCCGAAGACTAAAGGAGGAGACTGTTGGTCTTTAAAGTGATTCAAAAATTCATCCAAAGTCCAAACCTGTCCGGGCTTAGGATTTTCCGTCACCGCCACCTGCTGCGGCGAGACGTTCTTTCCCCGGATCGACTCTGCCAACTCATGAATTTTGTTTTGAATTTCCGAATAGTCAATCTCGTCGTCTGATTGTGCGCGCTTAAACTCCGCTCTTAAAAAATCGATTACTCGGGTACGGCTCTGCTGGTCGGGCATTACCTGTTCATCGACGAAACTATTAAAAACACGCACCAAATTATCAGTATCAGTTCTGCGCCAGCGTTTGACATCTGCGGCGCCCAACTCAGCCAAGGGGTCCGTCAAATAAAATTTGCCTTGCGAGAACTCTATGTTGGTCTTTTGTTCCAGATTAATAATATCGCAATGTGCCCGATTATGCTGATGTTCAAAAAAAACGGCTCGCGTGATCCGTTCAAATAAATCCGCATACTGATCCCGGCTGAGTTTTTTCCCGGCCGCCTTTAACTGTCCCACCCATTCCGTCAGTTCGACCGGGTTCTCCAGCCAAGGCAGCATCTGGTATTCGCGCAGGTGAGGATTAACGGAGCGCGCAACAGCCCCCTCATTCGGCTGACCCGCGAGCACGATATCCCCAAATTCCACAGGCAACAAAAGCCCTTCAGGTCGCTCTGCCGGCAGCCGACTCAGCCAATATTCCATGCCCTGGTTGACGACACTTCCGCGTTTTTGACCGACTTTGATAGCGACACGCTTCCCGGATTCAGTTTCCGCCCGGAAGATATAGCTGTTCCCCCCGCTGTAGGGTGTGATCTCGATAGTTTTAAATCGGTCACTAAAATGCTTTTTCAATACACCCAGGTATTCCGCGGGATCGCCGCCGTCGGCCCGCGAAAACAGTTCCTGACGCGCACCGCTGCGCACTTGACGGGGAGCCGTTTCCGTTTCCGGTTTTGTTTGCAGCTCTTTTCTGACATCACCCGCTAAAACCTCTAGCCTTTGCTGCAGGGCGGCATAACTGCGCGCATTTTCCGGAACTTGCTGTATCAGGTCCCGTTCAAGGAAAGTTCGAATGTGGTCGCTAAGTTCCCGGGAAATCCCCTGACGGGCCATAGGTAAAAAATCAAAAAACAAGTTCCCCAGAGCAATATAATCGGCCTCCCGGCCCACCTGGCTTGAGCCCCATTCAAAAAGCGGATCGGTTAAATAAAACTCGCCGCCACTGAACAGCACATTGCTCTCCAAATTCGACTGCACAATATCCCCGTGATAAAGATTGTGATGATGCAGATACAAAACCGCACCGATCACTTGTTCCAACAGATCGGCATAATGTTCACTAACCCGCGCGCGTTGGGCCCACATTTCCAAAGGCTGGGCGTCTTCCAACCAAGGCAGAATTTGAAATTCATGGCTCTTGCCCGCATGCATAAGATAGCCGAGATCCATGGGTTTGATCAGGTTGGGATGCCGATCATCGCCCAAGGTTTTTATCCATTTCTCCATTTCCGTGTTCTGCAATCCGGTTAGTGCATTAACGGCAACTTTGACCGCAAAAGGCTTGCCGGTTGAAATCTCCGTGGCACGAAAAACATAGCTCGAACGGCTCAGGATAGGCGTCTCCGCAACCTCATATTTCCCCGCCAATCGATATTGAACATCTCGCCAGAGGTTGGTATTAGAGTCCGATCCCATCAGCAGGAACTTATTCTTAAACCATCGGTTCCAGACAGGCAGATTGTATACGGTGTGCGGCAGGACTCCGATCAGGTAACTGATACCAGCGGCCAACCAGGGCAAAATCTGAAAAGCGTCAAAACTTTTCACTCCCAAGGTTGAGAGAAGCCAGCCGAATGACGCCTGGGATAGCAGCAGAAAGAGGAAAAGCGTTCCGGCTCCAAAAGCCAGAAAAAGTCCGAATATCACCCGCCGCTCTTGAATTGTTGAAAACCGGGGTTTTCCGGTCACGGCATTAAAAACGGATCTATGTTCCCTAAAAGCAAGGCGGGCACTGAAGCCGGTTACCCAAGCCATAGCCAAAACCCCTGCGCCCAACGGGCCCAGCAGCGGTGGTCCTAAAATCATGACCAGTAAAGCCGGAAAAACCACCAACGCGTTTTCACCCAAGGGCGCCAGCAAGTAGGCGGTCAGCTTGGGGGCCTGGGCATAAAAGCGGGAGAAAAGACCGGACACCAGCTTAATGCCTTTCTCCCCGGATAAATCCGGTTTGATCGCAGACGCAGTGCCGGCTTCTCGTTGTATTTTTCCTGCCAACCGCTTCACCGATTCCAATTCTTCCCGATAGTCATGATCTTTCTTGGGCTGGTTCCTTAAAAATTTCTGCAAGAAAAAAACGTTCAATTCTTTGATAAGGCCGCTGGAGAAGCCCAACTCTTCCGGGTTCAATTTCCCCATAAATATTCCTGAAAGTCTAAGCCCGTCCGTGTTGACTTTCTGGGCAGCCTCATCCAACAAAGGATCGGTTAAATAAAAATCTCCTTGGCTGTAGAGTACGTTAAAATCATAAAGATCGGAGTGCGATACGCCCTGTTGATACAAAAACAGAAGTGTTTCCAGCGTTTGTTGAAACAACTTGGCATAATCCCGCTTAAGCTCTTGTTGGCCTTGCTGGGTCAGTTGCTTACGCCATGCCCATTCATGCCAACTCATGGCTTCCGGCAGGTGCGGCGTTAAGCGGTACTCGGCCATATGCCCCTGCAGAGGCATGGTCCCCATTTGCGTCGGCAAAATGAGCCGGGGATGATTTTTTCCGGCCAAACGATTCAACAACGCCTGCATCTCCCGGTTGTTAAGCGTCTCGTAAACCTTGGGCGTTTTGCTCAGCTTCACAATTTTTAATTCATACACCCTACGTCGACGGTCTTGAACCCGGGTGACAAAAAACATCTCTTTTTCCCGAATATTTTCAAGCAGCGTCAATCGGTTCCGGGCGCAAAACGTCTCGATCTCGGCTAATTCGGCGGCAACGGCAACCTTGGGGACCGCTGCGTCCCGCGCAAATAAATTTCGATACCAATCCCAAATCCCGCTCACCCGGGCGCGCGACCAACGGCTCAGCCTCAGCCAGCCTCGGGCCGGCAAAGTCAGCAAAACAGCTCGGGTCAACCGTGCGCCGGCTTTCACAACCCCACCCGTGACCAGCGCCTCACCCAAGGGTATTAAAGCGCGGTACACACGCTCGCCCGCCCCGCCACCGCGACCTGCGCCGGCAACTTCCGCCTGACCGGCGAAGGCGCCGAGAGCGACATCCGCCACATCGTGCTCGACTTCGGCAACGCTTCCTTCCCGGTGCTCGAGGGCCAGACCATCGGCATTCTCGCCCC
>JAAXVQ010000012.1 GCA_013335425.1 Candidatus Firestoneibacteriota bacterium
CCTTTACGGCAGGCTTTTTCGAGAGTATTTATCCGCTTTCAAAAATTATCCCGGAAAAGTGGGTGCTTTCCCTGCCTCACGGCCGCAGCGCGGTTATGCGCCTTTCCAATGTGTACGGCCCGCGCCAGAGCCCGAAAAATGTTTTTAACGCCTTTTTAGGACGCCTATTGGGGCCGGCGGAAGAGGCGGTCTCCTTTTCGGATGATACCCGCGACTTTATTTCCGCCGCCAAGGCCGTCCAAGCCATAGAGACAGCGGGGCGCAAACTGAGCGCGGGCGAGTTTTCTGAAAATGAGAAGTTTTTAATTGTTTCTGGAAAATCGACGGGCATGGAGGCGTTGCTGAATTTGGTAAGAAAGGTCCTGGGACGTTTTGGTTTGCTCCGTCTGCAAAAAGAAGCCGGTCGGGCTGAATCGGTCCCTCAGAAAATGCCGGAAGTTGACACGCGTAAAGCGGAGCAACTACTAGGGTTTGACCCGCGCAGCGACTTGGAAGAAGGTATTCAGGATATGGTCCTGGAAGTCGGCCTGCCCGGACTTTTAAGCCAGGAAGCCCGTTCGAAGAAGGACGCCGAGGCCGAACGTCGGATTTTAGAGGCGCGATACCGGAACCAGATCCCGCTGGGTTTTAATCCCGGGGAGAAAGTTAAAATTAAAGGTGTGGTCATGGATGTGGACGGTACCATAACCTACAACGCCACCCGCCCGCCTGAAGGGCAAAATCTTGAAGAACTGGTTAAATGCTTGCGTGTCGGCATTCCCGTGCTGTTGATCAGCGGCTCTCCCATCAGCAAGCAGCAGTGGGTAAAGATTTATAGGAATGGCGATGAAAATCAATATTTCCTATCTGAGCAAAAATTTGAGGAAGCCAGTTTGCTGGAACGAGTTATCGCGCCGATCCGCGCGGAATTGGAACGGCAGAACAAACTTGCCGGGCAAAGCGGAGATCTGTCGGCGCTGCAGCATCTCACAGTGAAAGGAATCGATGGTGCTGAGACGATAAGTTTTGCCGAGCAAGGAAAAGAATGGTGGCACTTAGATGAAGCGGTTGCGATCCCCGCCAAGGATCAATGCGCCCTCGGCAGGGCTTTGGCTGTCGGCTACCTCAAGGTGCTCAAACCAAGTCTGAATCTTGATGAAAGGCAGCAATACGAATTTGATAGCGCGTTGGAGGGACTGCGCGCCGCAGAGGATGTTTTGTCGGTTATTCAATGGCTCACCACGACTACTCAAAAATTCGGGGTGGAAACCAAGTTTTGGCTGTTTAATTCAGAAATGGTTCTTAAGGAAAAAACTAAAAAAATTCCGGCAAGCCTTGTCCTGAAAGAAGCGGAAGCGGAACTGATACGAGAAGGGAAGGTAAACATAAAGGATTATGCTTTAACCTTCGGCGGAACTTTCATTAAAATCAGCCGGCTGGAAAAAACACCCTCGGTTCAAACGTGGGTGGATCGCCTTGCCGGCGAGGGCGCGGTCTTGGGGTTGGGAGATACCACCACTGATGATTTTCTGGGGAAAGCTAAAGATCCGCTTTATTTCGCCTTTTTCATTGGTAAGGCTTTAGAAATGGCCAAGTATCCAAACTTGATTATCGCTCGGGATGACCGCAATCACGATAACGTCGCATTTCAAGCCACTGGGGAGATTTTAAACAAATTTCGCGAAGCTGTTGAGAAAGGACTCGTGTTTGGAAGTTTGAAAATTTTCGACAATCGTTACAGCTGGCATGATTTGCTGGCAGCTGATTTTCCCATGGAACAAATGTTGGCGGAACGTCGTTCTGATCAACCTAAGGAAGGTCCGAACAGTGCCGGGAAAGCGCCCGCTTGGCGCTCGCTGAAACAGTTGATTGAGTCCCGGAAACGCGAGCATACCGCGTTGCCTAAAGCGCTGGCGGAACTGGCCCCGTTCGCAGAGCAGGTTTGGGTAACTGAAGAGAATCACGGTAGCGCCTATTTTATTAAAGTGGCCCTACCCGGATCGGACGGGAAAATTGAGTATGCATATGCTTACTTGGGTTCTCACGACGACTGGGACAAGGGGCTGGCAAATCAAGGCCATCTTTTTGGTTTGACCTATAATAAGTGGGCGGCACAACGTCCCGACTTTCTTTATAGGACCGAGGTGGCCCTTGGACAATGGCAGACAGAAAGAAAGCGGCTCCTCAACCAACCTTTGAACAACTTGATTAAGGTCATACCCGACCTGATTCATCAAACTGAATTTGAAAACAGATTGAATGACCTTCTCAACCATGTTAAACCTGAACGGCTGCCGGCAGGGCCCATTTCCCTTGAGAACCTCACCTGGACACAATTATACAATGCGCTCAAACCGTCGTCTTCTCATGAGAAGGAGTCAAATGCTTTTGAAGATCTCAATTGGCTGGCGGACACTTATATCGGAGCTTACTTAGAAAAAAAGTATCCCAAATTGTTTTTAGGCCGGGTCCCGGTACACAAACAAACCGTTAAAGATCTGCCGCTGTGGCCGGTGAGCCCTTCACCCGACTTGACACCTGACAGTTTGAGGTGGATGCCGGAAGGCGGAGCAAAACGTGTACCGAGCGTTTATGCAGCCGCGCCTAAAATAAGCCTGGACGAAATTCGAAGCCGGCTTGCTAAAAATATTTCCGTTCAGCCGCCGCACGGTCAACTGAGCCTTTTTGGAGACAACTCCCCGTTATCCGTCGAAAGTGCCCGTCCGGTCCAACTTGAACGAACCGCCCATCCGGCCCCCGACGTTATCCAACCACCTGCTCAGGCTTTGATCATAGGTCAGGTCCAAGAACGGCTCTTACAAGAAGACTTTATTGGCGTTGCTGATCTGAAGTTTTCATTGACCGTTAGGCCTGCTGGTATGCCGGTCAATGTTCGATTTAATGCACCTCACACGGTGGCTTATGCAACTGAGGCGGAACTTTCCTCGCCGGAAGAAATTTATCGAATATATAAAAAGAGACTGGTTGAACTTGAACTCATAACGTTAGATATAGAAATGGCACCTCTGGATCGTGAAATATTCGTTCGTTGGTATGTCGCCGGCTCGGGGGAGACGAACGCTCCCAGAACCCGTTCCAGCGCCCCGCTGAAGAAATTGGTGGCATCGATTTTGGCAGATCCTTCTTTTTCGGAGGCGGAAAAACATAAATTGGCAAAAGAGATTTTGGATATTAGATATTATTCCCAGTTGTCTTTTATTTTGGAAATGCAACGAAAGGAACTTGAAAGCGCGAGAATCTTTTTGGGAACTTCGGAATGGGTGTCTTTAGAAACGCTGAAAAATTCAGGGGAATTGCCTGCCGGCTTGCGGTCGTTTTCGCCTTATGCCTCCCGGGTTTGGGTCATAGCGAATACGTATCGGGAAGGAGAGCAGGAAGAAATCCGATATTTCGTGCGGGTCGCGCTTCCGCTTGAGAACGAAATTCCTAAATTTGCCTATCTGTATTTGGGTGCCCGAGACGACGTGCAAAGCAACCGCAGCTTTAGTTGGTACGGCACACTTTTTAACTGGAGCTTTTCAACTTGGAAACAGAAACATCCGGACTTGTTCAACGTTTCCGGGCTGCCGAACTACCCGGACATTTTTAAAAGGACGCTCTTCGCTCAGGAACAGCCTGCGGTACGGGATTTGCCCCTCTGGCCGGTTACGGAACACGCACAGATCAAGTTTCCTTTTTTATCCTGGATGACGGAGGCAGGGCAGACACACGGCCCGCCACCTTATTACCGGCATTGTCTGAAAGTATCTTTGGCTGATATTTTGGCCTCGCTCGCCAAACAAAAGACGTCGGCGTTGCCGACTTTGGTTGCCGTCCCTGAGAAAGCGGCGGCGCTAAAAGCGGAATCGGCTGTTAAAACTGCGGATTTAAGTCGGATTACCTACCGCGCTGCTGTATCCGAGGATTTCCCGGATATTGTGGCTATCCATAATAAAATGTGGAACGGCAAGCCGGGCTTGGAAAATTTGTACACGGTTGAGGATCTGGAAAATTATAAAGAAAAAGATCCCAACGGCATCCGAGTGGCATTGAGCCCGGAAGGAAAAGTTTTGGGCGCGGTCTTCAGCCGCCGCCTTATGACCCGCGGGGATCCCGGCAAAATCAGCGAGTTGAACTGGAAGGAAGTAACCACCATCGGCGGTATGGAAAAATGGGACAGCCGTTACTTTTTTGCCATCAGCGTGGAAGAATCTGCCTACATCGGCCTGGGCAAGGCGCTGATCAACGATACCAAGGCCTATCTCCAAGAGCACGATCCCCAAACCCGTTTTTATTTCACGCTCAGTCCTTCGATGTATAAATCTTCGAATTACCGTCCTTCGCCTTTGCCGACTGCTCCCGAAGCTTTGGCGGCATATCATGCCCAGCGAGCCGAACATGCCGGTTTATCGGATATCGAATTCGATCTGCAATTCGGGTTGCGTGCCGGCTTAAAAGATGCGGATAAAGAATACATCCGCTGGCTGTCGGCTTTACGCGCGCAGTACCCCGAACTTAACGATGCGGAGTTTGATGCGCAACACGGTTTTCTGGCACACCTTAATTACAAAATATTGGGTCGTGACGGCAAGCCCACTTTTTATGACATCACTGCGCGGTTTCACCGCCGGAACGGAGCCAAAATCGCCGCCATCTTCCGGAACTTGCGTCCGGACTGCGAGTGGTCGTTATCATACTCCTACAGCGATGGCGCGGAAGACTTGAAAGACACGGATTTCAGGGGCGAGGGCTTGACGCCCGGCGCGAGTCCGGCTGCAATCCCTTTCCTGGCCCGGATGGTACGCAAGCTGCATCCGGAAGCATCGCAAGATGAGTTGATCTTACATTTGCTGCCAAAATACGAGAGCGCGATTTTCGGCGCAGTATCGTTGTTGCTGACTTTCGGGATGCTTTCGGCGTTGGGTTTGGCTATTGCCGGTTGGACTTTGCCGGCCCTGGGATTGAAATTTTCCTTTGCGGGCATGACCGGCTATTTGCTCACGAACTTCCTTTTTGCAGGTTTACACAAACAGGTATACCGTTGGAAACAATTGCCCGGTTCGGGGGGAAATCCGGTTTTTGGCTGGGTATCGGAAAAAGCGGATTTCAGCGTGCGGCGGGAGCTGTTTGCCGTTTCCGCCTTAAAGATTCATTGGCCTTACCTGCTGGGCCTGGTAGCCTTTCTGCCGACCTTGGGCTGGGTGAACGTTTGGAGTCTGCTGGGGCCCGGGAGTCTCTTGGCGGCGGGAATGTTCGGGAGCATGGCGGTCGTAACCGGCTTGACGGCTATGGTTTTAATGGCCGTGGCGGGCAGGTATGCCGTTAAATTCCATAGGCAATACAACCGCCAAGCCAAACAAATTGGCGAACCGGTTTTGGCAGTGGAGACGGGCGGGAACGTCCGGGGGGCGGGCGGTACGGCGGAAATAAAGACCACCCGTGAAGCGGCCGAACGCTTGAAACAGTGGCTTGCCGAACATCCGATCAGAGCTTCTTTGGATGACCAGGTGCAGAATAAACCGGTTCGGGTTTCGGTACGTTTGTTGACCTTGGAGGATCGCGAGAAATTGCCGGCTGCGTTGGTGGAGATCAAAAAAACTTTTTACTACCGTGATCCCAATATCGTCGTCCTGGCCCTTGAATCTCCGCGGGGCATCGAGGGTGTTTTGGCGTTGAACGCCCTTATGCCCGATGATCAACGGTTTCAACAAATCTTGGTTGATTTTCAAAAATTCAACCCGCACCCGCCGGTTATGGAAATTGAATCTTTTGTCACCCGTCATGACGCGTTTACCGCCGACAAGCAATTTCGATACACCGGCGCGGGATCCATTTTGCTGGCCGTCGCCGCCAAAGCTATTTTGGAATTGCGAGGACCGCAGGCCGCCGACGAATTGAACTCGGTATTGTTGGCCCAAATCATTAAAGTCGGCGCGTATCGAAATCCGAAGACGAACGAAGATCTGGATCCGGATGATTTCTACCTTAAAGCCGGCATGGAGCCGTTGGATAAAGCGGCGTTCGAGGATCACCGGAATGCCAATGCCGTTTCCAAATTGGTGGGGAAAGGCGACCTGCGGGCGACCTATGAAACTCAGTTCTATTGGTCGACCCGGCCCATGATCCGATTCATTCAAAATGCCATGCTTAGGTATGGCATCAAAGGGATGAATTGGCTGAGTGACAAGGATTTCATTACGCCTCGTTCTTTTCAGCCGAAACAAGCGGATTCCAAAGTTGAAATTGTAACCAGTCTTACTGACGAAGAGATCAAACGGATCAGCGAGAAATATAAGGGAGACGGTCATCAGGAGCCCGGGAGGGTGCCTTCGAGCAAGGATTATGGTTCAACTTTGGAGGCTGTAAAGGAAAAAGTTTTTCCGGAAATCGTCCAAAAGATGCCGGCTTTTAACACCGAGTTAAAAGGCACGGAAGTCATGCTTATCGGTCCCGGGAGCGATGCCCGCGAGATTATTCAGTTGGCCGAATTGTTTCCCGGCATTAAGACGATTCACGTGGTTGAAGCCGATCCTCAGTTTATGCCTAAGATCACCGAGGAGGTTAACGCCTTTTTTGGCCCTGTGTCGGAAATTAAGATTAAATGGCATACCGTCAATCTCTTGGAATTGCCTCAGGACCTTTCGAATAAAATTGATATGGTATACGCGCGAAAGATTTTTGATCCGGATTTTTTCAGTTCGACGCAACTTCGGCAAGCGGCATCGGAAATATTCAGGGTACTAAAAAACGGGGGCGTGCATATTTCTTCCAAACATCACCTGAAGGAAGCGGCTTTACAAGGCTTGCCGTTTAAATCCATTGACCTCTCGCTGAAAAATCAGCCGGCTTTGGCTGAATTTAAAGTCCGGGTCAAATCCGGACCGGAAAATGAAAGGCAGTCCGGCGTCCGGTCAGGTGCAGACACGGCCAAAGCAGGGGAAGGAACATTGCTTTTTGAAACGGCCAACACACCTGTGACCGTGCCGGCCTGGCAGCTCTTGCAACGGGCTCGTGAGGTACGCTGGCTTTTCCTGTTGGTTTTGCGTTTGGGTTTTGACCTGTTGAATGTGCTGGCCGGGGATGGGAAGACTTTCCGGGCGAAAGGTCTTGACGAACAGGAAACGACTTTTTGGCTTACCGGTCTGGTGCGCCGTTATTTTCGCCGCGATGCCGGGGAATCTATCCGTTTTATGCCGAAAGTTCAGGCCATGGAATCTTCCTCGTTTTGGCAGCGGACGCTGGGGAAATATTCTGAAAATAAAGCACAAGAACCTCCCAGCTTGGGTTTTTCGCAGGATCTGCTTTGGGCTCTTTCCCGTCAGGGCCGTCAAGGCGGATTGGCGGCAGCATTGCGCGCACGGCTGGCTTTGAAGCTGGCGGAGCAGATTTGTTATTACCGCGGCGCGGAGTTTTACCGACAAACCTGGGAACTCAAGTGGGCGGATCATTTCGGCGAAGCTTGGTTGGCGGCCGGGCTGTTGCCTTTAGGGCCGGTCTCGGGTTGGATGCATGCGCTTTTAGCCCGGATATATGGACCTGACAGCTATGTAAACCTGGTGGTTGCCTCTCTTTCTCCGGACCTGATTCGGACTTCCAATTTGGCGCAACACGCCAAAGTCGGCGACCGCCAACTTATGAAACTGCTGCACGCTCTGGTATTGGGTGGTGACGAGAACAAAGCGCGGGATCAATGGACAGCGCTTATCGGTCGGATCGATCCGCAAACGGCTACGGCGGATTGGCTGTTTGTTTCCGAAGCCATTCGGCGCATGCGGCAGGTGGAGCAAGTTAAGATCTCAATTTTAGATGCCCAGGGAAATTCGTTCTTGCTGAGTGTGCCGTCGGCAGTGTTTAATTCACCCAAGGCCAAGGGGGTCTTGTTCGATCATTTGCCCCCGGCTTGGAAGCCGGCTGAGACCATGGACAACGCAAGGCCCAAGCGGTCGCAATGGTTTGCGGGATCTGCCTAAGGGCGAAAAGACGGCGGTATTATCGGCTTGACGCAAATGAAAACCCTCCGGAATGTCTCTGGAGGGTTTTCATTTGCAATTGGGAATATATTTGACGACTGCGGGTATCCGGCAAGCAGCCGATCAGGGCAGCATCAAGCGTTTGCTTACGCGCAGAACCAGGTTGCGCGAAGCCAAGCGGACGAAGGCCAGCGTGAGTTTGTTGACCAAGCCGGGTACCACGCGCTTGCGTCCGCGAAAGAGGGCACGCACGCCGGCTTGGGCCACGGCCTCGGGCGTCAGGACCGTCATTCGGAAGGCCAAGGTGTCTTCCATTTGTGCCCGTTGGGCGAACTGCGTGGCGGTCGGGCCCGGACACAGGGCGGTTACGCTCACACCGGTACCCGCGAGTTCCGTGCTTAAGGCTTCGGAGAAACTCAGCACGAACGCTTTGGTGGCGCCGTAAACGGCCAGGTTGGGCATGGGGGCAAACGAACCCGTGGAACCGACATTGAGGATTTTTCCCCGCTTGCGTGCGATCATTGCCGGCAGAAAGAGATGCGTCAGCCGCGCCAAGGCGCGTATGTTGACCTGAAGCATGGTTTCCTGTGCGTGCCAGGGCGCATGGGCGTACTTGCCGGAAGCGCCCAAACCCGCGTTGTTGACCAAAATGTCCACGGTCCGTTTCTGCCGGCGTACTTGGTCGAAAAGTTTTTCAGGTGCCTCGGGGCGTTCGAGATCCAGGGGCAAACACCAAGCATGGATGCCGTAGCGGGTCTCAATTTCCCAGGACGTTTCCGCCAACCCTTTGGCGCTGCGGGCCGCCAAAATCAGCTCATAACCCCGCGCAGCCAGTTCAAAACTCAGTGCACGGCCGATCCCGCTGGAAGCACCTGTGATCAGGGCGGTTTTCGCCCCGGGGGTGATGAGTTTCGGCATTCGTTAGGCTCCTTGGCGTGTGGAATAACATCACTATACCCGATGACCGGATATTTTTGCAAGGGCTGCGTAACGCAATCTCCCTTCACTGGCTGTGGTTTTTCCATTGCATTCCCCGGTAAGCGTGATAGATTGAACCCACTTGTATTACCTATAATTTTTCCCCGGCACTGGGAGGGCGGCATGTCCGGATCAGGGGAACAGGCGTTTGATGAAGTGGCAGGCGAATACCAGCAAAAAGCCTTGGTGCAGCACCGGGCGGCGAAGAAATTGTTGGCTCTGGCGGAAGTTCGGGAGGGTGAAGACGTCCTGGATGTGGCTTGCGGTCCCGGGCATATCACCGATGCCCTTCGTTCCTTGACCACCGGGCGTGTGCTGGGCACGGACATCAGTGAAGGCATGCTGAACGAGGCCCGGCAACAGTATCCACGGCTGGAGTTCAGGCATATCGCGGCCGAGGACCTTGACTATGCCGGGGAATTCGACCTGGTGTTTTGCAACAGTTCCCTGCAATGGTTTGAGCACCCGGACCGGGCTCTGGCAGCCATGTTCCGGGCGCTGCGCCGGGGTGGGCGCTTGGCACTGGCTTGTCCCACGGCTTGGGGTCTCTTTGCGCAGGCAGTCGATTCTGTGACCCAATACCCCGAGATTGCTCCGGTATTTAAACATTGGCGCAATCCCTGGTTTGTGTTGCCGGATTTGGCGGGTTACCGCGCCCTGGCCGAAGGGGCGGGTTTTGCCACGCGGCAGGCCGAGTTGGCCGAGGAAACCGAGACCCTGGCCTTGGAGCGGGCCTACCAGGTTTATCTCTCGGGCGCAGCCAACGGCTATACGGGGCGAATGTATTATGCCGAAGATTTTCCGGAAACGTATGTTCGGGAGTTCAATGCCGGTGTACGCCGTGTCTTGGAGGCTCAAGCCGTGGCGGGCAAAGTGGCGGTGACGTTTACGCGTTTGTTTTATCTGGGGGAAAAAAAGTAAAGGGGAGTCTCATGTCGATTTGGATTATGTTGAGCCTGGCCGTGAGTTTGGCCATGGATGCCGGCGCCGTGGCCATTGGTTCTTCCATTAAGCTTTGCCGGGTCAATGCCGGACAAATGTTGCGCATGTCGTTGAGTTTCGGTTTTTTTCAATTTCTTATGCCCGTGGTGGGCTGGGCGTTGGGGCGGGGCGTAGCCGGCCGCATTCAGAACATGGATCATTGGGTGGCGTTTGGGCTATTGACGTTGGTGGGCGGACATATGATCGCGGAGTCTTTTCACCCGCCCGCTGCCGGAAAGGAAAGCGCGGATCCGACACGCGGGTGGCGGTTGCTGATTTTATCCATCGCCACCAGCATTGACGCCCTCGCCGTAGGTCTGAGCTTGTCCTTGCTGCGGGTAACCATCTGGCTGCCGGCAACGGTCATCGGCGTGGTCACGGCCGGGCTGACGGCTTTAGGGTTGCAGTTGGGCTGCCGCCTGGGCAATCTTTTCGGCCGCCGCATGGATTTGGCGGGCGGGCTTATCCTCATAGGCATCGGTGTGGGCATTTTGGTGGAACACCTTAAGTAGGGCGGCGGCGCGCCGCACCTGATTAGTTTAAATAAAAACGCCGGGAAGATTTTCCCGGCGTTTTTATTTTGTGACTTTCAAGGATGACTTTAGGCGGTCGTGGTATTGTAAATTTCACGCATTTCTGCGATTCGGCTGATGAACAGTTGCACCAGTTCGGGATCAAAGTGGGACCCTGAACCTTCCTGCAGCATGGACACCACTTGTTCCGGGGGGAACGGGTCTTTGTACGGACGCCGGGACGAAAGCGCGTCAAACACGTCAATGATGGCCGCCAGCCGGGCCGAGAGGGGAATTTGATTGCCCGCGATTTTTTGGGGATAGCCGCTGCCGTTCCATTTTTCATGATGGCAGGTGGCGATTTCCAAGGCGAGTTTCATATGCGGTCCGCGTCCCAGGATTTCGCCTCCCAAACTCGTATGCCGCTGCATGATTTCCCATTCGGCCGGGTCCAGTTTGGCCGGTTTTAAAAGCACGGCATCGGGGATGGCCACCTTGCCGATATCGTGCATCATCATGGACAATTTTAAGGATTCCAGATCCTTGGGGGAAAAGCCCAAGGCCGGACCCAGGGCAAAGGCATAAGCCCCGCAGCGTTCGATGTGCAACCCCGTGTCGCCGTCACGGTATTTTTCCGCCTTGGCCATGTTGAGCATACTGTCCATATACGCGCGCTTGACCTCGTCGTAAAGCCGGGCGTTTTCAATGGCAATGGAAATTTCGCGGGAAATGGCTTTTAGACTGCGGGCGTCGTCGGAGGTGAAGGTGCCGCGGGCTTTGTTGAGCACTTCCAATACGCCGATGCACTTGCCCTTGACCTCAATGGGCGTGGCAATGAGATTTTTGGTGACGAACTTGGATTTTTCATCCACCTTGTTGTAAAAGAAGGGGCTCTTGGCGGCTTCGGGAATAAGCAGGGTGCGTTTGGTTTGGAACGAACGCCCGGCCACGCCCTGGTCCGCGGGCATGCGAATGACCTTGAGAATGTCTTTTTTATCTCCGGTAGCCAGGTAAAATTTGAGTTGGTTGGTCTCGGCATCATAAATCAAAATGGACGAAGCCGTGGCCCCGACCGTTTTTTCCATCAAGTGCATGGAAAGGTTTAAAACTTCGTCGATTTCCAGCGAGGAGTTGATCAGACGGCGGATGCGATCCGGCACTTCGGAAACAAACGCATGGTTGGCGGCGCGGGCAACAGGTTTGGCTTTAGCAGTTTTTTTTGCGCGCATGAGGTGCTCCCCCTAATAAATACTTTCAATTCAATCATTGTGCCACAATTTAGTGGTTGTGTAAAGTCTTGCCCTGGGGTTTTAACGGCAGATTTCGGCACAGAGGATATGAAAAGTTTTAACTTTTTCTTTCTCATCTATAGGCTCCTGACGATCAATGAATTTCTGAAAAAATGGGGAAAACATGCCTGCCCAGCACCGGGGTTGGCAGCTAAACTCCGCCGATTCGCAGCCCACGGTGTGCCTAAGGTAGGAGGCGAGAGACCGGTTATCCGGAGGGTTTGATCGAGCGTAGCGCGAGGCAGGCATGTCGCTAAGGCCGTTTTCCCCGTTTTTTTAGAAATTCATTGATCGTCAGGAGCCGTCGCCTCTTCCGATATTCGCTTGCAGGTTCGGGATCGCCCGCTTATAATTATGACCGCTCTTTATTTTTGGTTTGCAGAGGACGGGATTTTCGCCGCGCGCGTTCCACCTCGCTATTTTTCCTCGGGAGACCCGACTGCCTATGTTTTGGGAAGCGCTCGTGCTCGGATGCGTGCAAGGGTTGACTGAGTTTTTGCCCATCAGCAGCTCGGCGCATTTGACCCTTTTGCCGCAACTGTTTCATTGGAGAACCCCTTGGCTGAATTCCCTGAGTTTTGACGTGGCCCTGCACTTGGGGACCTTGCTGGCGTTGTTGCTGTATTTTTGGAAAGAAGTGGCGATCATGGCCGGGGCCTGGCTGCGTAAAGGCCTGACCCGGCAGGCCTGGTCGGATCCGAATTCCAAACTGGCCTGGTGGATTATCCTGGGTACTATTCCGGCCGTGATTTTAGGCTTTCCCTTTGAGAAGAAAGTGGAACTTTGGTTTAGAGCGCCGCTGGCCGTAGCCATAAGCCTCATGGCGGCCGGGTTGCTCATGGGCACAGCCGAGTACGTCTCCCGTAAGCAGAAAGCCCTCGGTGAGTTGAGCCTGGGGCAGGCGTTGGCGATTGGTTGTGCGCAGGCGTTGGCACTTATCCCCGGCGTGTCGCGTTCCGGCATTACCCTGACCGCCGGCCTGTTCGCCGGGTTTAAACGTGAAGACGCGGCACGCTTTTCTTTTCTCTTGGCCATGCCCGTAACCGCCGGTGCCTGTGTCCTGAAATTCAAAGACCTCTTCAAGCTCACTTCGAGCGCGGAGCTGGCCGCCACGGTGGCCGGCATCCTCAGCTCGGCGGTGGTGGGTTGGCTGTGCATTCACTTTCTGCTGGCCTATTTGCGGCGGAGCAGTTTATATATTTTTGTCATCTACCGGCTGTTTTTGGGGCTGGGGGTCGTCATTTGGTGTTTGGTTTAAACGCTCAGAGATTTGATTTTTCCGGAGGTTGATATGGATCCTTATTCCGCCCAACTGTTGGTGATGAACCAGATCGGACAGTGGTCGGCCCAATTCATCGGGCATGTGAAAATGTGGCTGATCTCCCTCGGCCTCATCCTAGTGGGCTTGGTGGTCGCCGAAAGCGTGCGTTATCTGGCCATAACCCTGCTGCGTCTTGTGAAGTTCGACGTGGTGGCCGGCCGCCGCGGCTGGACCAAGTTTTGGCAGCGTTTCCGCGCCGATGTCAGCCCCACATCCGCCATCGTACAATTTCTATTTTGGTTCACGTGGCTGGCTTGTTTCATGAAGGCTTTGGACCGTCTGGATACGGAGTGGCTGGCTTGGATAGGCCGGATGTATTTTACCTTCCTCCCCTTAACCGTGGCGGCACTGCTGATCGCCGGCTCGGCCGTGACGTTGGCCGGTTTTCTGGGCCACGCTTTGCGCACGGGCTTCGGCGGGCCGGGAGCGCTTTTGGCCGCGGCCTTGGTGCAAGCCCTGACTTATTCTTTGGGCGGCTACTATGTTCTGTCGGTCTTGGGCATAGAGGCGGCTTTGGCGCAGGGATTGACCTTGATCGTTTTTGGCGCCGTGACTTTAGGGATCGTGGCCGGTTGGGTCATTCACCCCGGTCGCGGTTTGCGTCCGGTTCTGCGGGTCGAAGATCCCGAGGAAGGTGGCTGAACCCATGCTGCGCTTCGGACGCGACACCTGCGGCAACATTGAACTTTCTTCCCGCAAAGAGTGGTTGGAAACCAACGGCTTGGGCGGTTATGCTTCGGGCACGGTAGCGGGCATGCACACGCGCAGCTACCATGCCTGGCTGACGGCGTCCACCCAGGTTCCCTTGCGGCGCATGCTGATGCTTTCGCAATTGGAGGAATGGGTCACCTATGAGGGGCAGAAATATGCGCTGGCCACCAACCAGTACCGGGGTGCGCTCAACCCCCAGGGGTATTTGAACCTGGAAGAGTTCCGCTTGGACCCGTTTCCGACCTGGGTTTACCGGCTGGCCGATCAACGCCTGGAAAAGCGCATTTTCATGTCCCATGGGCATAACCTCACCTGGATTTTGTACCGTCTGCTGACGCCTTCCGAGATGCCCGTCACCATGAGCGTGCGTCCCTTGGTGAATTTCCGCAGCCTGCACTTGCGCAAACGCGAGCGGCGCTTTTTCAACACCCATCACGACCTGGCGGAGCATGCCATCCGCATGATCCCCGAGGGCAATTATCCCACGCTCAACCTTTATCACAATGCCGAAGCCTTTGAACATTCGGCCCTTTGGTATCAGAACATGTATTATCGCGAGGAAGAAGAGCGCGGGCTGGATTGTCAGGAAGACCTGTTCTCACCCGGACTTTTAAGTTTTGAACTCAAGGACAATGAAACGTCCTTTGTGGCCGCCACCATAGAAACTTTGTCCTCGCCGAACCCGGAGACCGCGGCCGAGGTGGAACGTGTGCGTCGGAAGGATTTGCTTAAAGGCGCGACACCCGAAGACGACTTCGGACAATTGCTGCGCCTGGCCGCGGATCAGTTTTTGGTCAAGCGGGACGAGGGCTTGAGCGTTATTGCCGGCTACCCCTGGATGAGCGACTGCGGACGCGATGCCCTCATTGCCTTGCCGGGCTTGACGCTGGCGACCCGGCGGTTCACGGAAGCACGCACCCTGCTGACCACCCTGGCCGGGTATACCCAGGAGGGTTTGCTGCCCAACCATTTTTCCGAGGACAATGCCCGGCCTTTGTACAATACCGTGGATGCAGCCCTGTGGTTTTTTCACGCCGCGCAGCAATACGTGCGCGCCACCGGGGATAAAATTTTCGTCTACAAACAGCTCTGGCTCACCCTGCGTGAGATCGCCGAGTTTTATATCAAGGGCACGCATTGCCGCATCCGCATGGACGATGACGGGCTGATCAACCTGCCCGAGGAAGCGGCCCAGTGGACATGGATGGATGCGCAGGTGGGGGATTGGGTGGTCACGCCGCGTTCGGGCAAGCCCGTGGAGGTCAATGCCCTGTGGTACAATGCCGTCTGCTTTCTGCGCGATTTAGCCGCGGAGTTCGGGGAACACGAAGACCATCGGCGTTTTACCGATTTGGCTGAAAAAATCCGCGAGTCCTTCAACCTTCTGTTCTGGAACGAGAAAAAAAGCTGCCTCTACGACTGTGTGGAGGACAACTTTCGCGATCCCACCCTGCGCCCGAACCAACTCTTGGCGCTGTCTTTGCCGAACCCCTTGGTCACCGGCGAGCGCGCGCAGCGGGTGTTGGGCGTGGTTCGGCGCGAACTCTACACGACCTTTGGGTTACGGACCCTGGACCAAAGCAACGAGCATTACGTAGGGACTTACCAAGGCGACATTCTCCGGCGGGAAGGCGCTTCGCATCAGGGCACGGTCTGGCCCTGGCTGATCGGCCCTTATGCAGATGCGCTCCTGGCCGTCCAGGGACCCACGGAGCAAGTGAAAAACGAGCTGCGCCAATTGGTGTTGCCTTTCGAGGCGCATTTGCAGGAATACGGTTTGGGCACGATTTCGGAAATGTTTGACGGCAATCCCCCGCACAAGGCGCGCGGTTGCGTGGCCCGGGCCTGGAGCGTGTCTGAAATTTTACGGGTGCACACGCTCTTGGCCGAACTATGACCCGCGGCGCGGTGGCGTTGACCGCCGTGCGCCCCCACAGTCCGGCGGCGCGTGCCGGATTGCGTCCCGGTGACCGGCTCCTCGCCGTTGACGGCCTGGTGCCCGAAGACGCGGTGGACGTCATGTACGCCATCGCGGAAGAACAATTTGAAGTCGAGGTTGAACGCACGGGGCGCGTGCGCACCGCGGTCGTGACCCGGCACATGGGGCAGGATTGGGGCGCCCAAATGGAGCCGCCCGCCGTTCGTCATTGCGGCAACCGCTGCGTGTTTTGTTTTGTGGACCAGATGCCCCCGGGTTTGCGCCCGAGCCTGTATGTCAAAGACGAGGATTACCGGCATTCTTTTTTATACGGCAATTACGTCACCCTTTCCAACACGACACGGCGCGACCTGGAACGAATCAAGCGTTTGAAGCTGTCACCCCTGTATATTTCCGTGCACGCCACCGAGGAACCCGTCAGGAAAAAGCTCCTGGCCCGCGTGCGGCCCAGGAG
>JAAXVQ010000261.1 GCA_013335425.1 Candidatus Firestoneibacteriota bacterium
ACTTCCGGCCGGGCATTGGCCACGGCTATGGCCACTCCGGCTTTTTTGAACACCGGCAGGTCGATCAAATCGTCTCCCACAAAAGCAGCTTCGACCGGTTCCACACCGGCCAACCGGCAAAGCCGTTCAAAGGCGGGCGCTTTTTCCGCCACGCCCTGCATCACCCAGGGGACCCGGCATTCCCGCGCGCGCAGCTTGTTCACGGGACTGGTGCGTCCGGATAAAAAGGCGGATTGCATGCCGGCCAAGCGCGCCAACACCAGCCCGGTACCGTCCAAGACCGAAAAACTTTTCAACTCGCCTTGAGCGCCCATTAGGATGCCGCCGTCGGTGAGCACCCCGTCCACGTCGCAGACCAAAAATTTAATTTTTTTTATGCGGGTTTGCAAACCGGCGCGGGGCATTAGATGACCCCCGCGTCCAGCAAATCCAAAAAGTGCAGTACCCCGCGGAGGCGCCCGCGGGCATCCACCGCCAAAAGCACAAAAATACGCTTGTCCTGCATGATCCGTGCCGCTTTAATCGCCAGCTCGTCCTCGCGCAAGACCATGGGTTTGGGGGTCATAACGCGGCCGATGGTCAAAGGCGACAGATCGGAAACGCGCCCCACCAAGCGGCGCAAATCTCCGTCCGTGAAAATGCCCAGCAGACGATCATGCGCACCCACCACGCCCACGCAGCCGAATTTCTTGCGGGTCATTTCCGCCACCGCGGCATCCAGGCTCGCCCCGGCCGGACATTTGGGCAAACGCGCGCCCGTATGCATGATGTCGCGGACTTTGACCAGGCTCTTGCCCAAGGCGCCGCCCGGGTGCAGGTGGGCGAAGTCCTCGGCTTTAAACTTCCGTTGATTTAAAATCGCCACGGCCAGGGCATCGCCCATGGCCAACACGGCCGTGGTGCTGGCTGTGGGCGCCAGTCCCAAGGGACAGGCTTCCTCCCGCACGCCGACATTTAAAACCACGTCCGCATTTATGGCCAGCGGGCTTTTGAGCTTGCCGGTCATGGCGATCAAGGACACGCCCAAACGTTTGATTTGCGGCAGCAGGCGGATGATTTCTTCGGTTTGACCGGAATTGGAAATGGCCACCACCACATCCTGGGCGATGAGCTTCCCCAGGTCGCCGTGAACGGCTTCGGCCGAGTGAATAAAAATGGAAGGCGTACCCGTCGAGGCCAAGGTGGCGGCGATCTTCTGGCCGATCACGCCGGATTTGCCCAGTCCCGTTACCACCACTCGCCCGCGGCAATGGCGCATCAGCTCTACGGCGCGTTCAAAACCCGTGCCGAGCTGTTTTTCCAATTGGGTAATGGCTTTGGCCTCAATGCGTAAAACGCGCCGGGCATCTCGCAGAACCGGGGAAAGGGGACGCGGGCGGGCCATTACTCGACGTAAAGAATGCGCGCGCAATTGTCGCAATAGAGCAGCGCCCGGTATTTCTGCAGCTCGATGGAGGCTTGCGGACGGATGGAAAGACGGCAACCTTGACAAATATCGTTTTCGATTTTGGCCATGGCCAAGCCGCCCTTGGCATCGCGCAGGCGCAGGTAACGGTCCAAATATTCGGCCTGCACGCTTTGCGCGGCCGCCTGCCATTGCGCCTGAAGCTCGGCCACCTTGGTTTCCAAAACAGACACATCCTGCCGGATTTTCGCCTGGTCGGCTAAAACCGCCCCTTCGGCCGCCTTGACGGCTTGTTGGATCAAAACCGTGCTTTTTTTAAATTCGTCCTCGGACATCATCATTTCCAAAATGCGTTCTTCCAAAAGCACAACTTCCTGCTTTTTTTGCTTAATCTCGGCTTGCAGCGCGTTATAAGCGTCGTTGGTCTTCACATCGTAGAGTTGACCCTGCAGTTTGGAAATCTGTTCCTGGCGTTCCTTGACCGTGCGCTCGGCTTCGCGCCGGTCCTTCAGCAGCGTCTCGGTCTGTTGCTGCTGGGCTTCCAGGCGCCGACGCTGTTCCACCACGGCATGCTCCGCCGACTCAACGTCCGCTTCCATTTTTTTAACCTGGCTCCGCTGCTGCAGGATCTCCAAGTCCAAATTCTGCAACCGGACCAAATTGTCGATCTGGCCTTTTAAATTTTGCGCATGGGGGTTCAAAGCTTGGTCCACTTAACTATTTCCTCCAAAAAAAAAGGGATGGGAGTGAAAACGCTCCCTCCCTTGGCCGGTTGCTGGTGGGCGGAAAAGGATTTGAACCTTCGACTTCCACCATGTGAAGATGGCACTCTAACCACTGAGTTATCCGCCCGAGGTCGTGGGGCGATATTACACTAGGCCAACCAAGAACGTCAAGAGGTTAAATCAGAGGAAGGCGAAAAGTCGGGCGCCGTTCATGTCCGCGGCGGTTTGGCCGCCAAAAAAAAAGTGGGCTGCCGATTCCAGGCAGGCAACCAAGCCCACAACCGGCGCTTCCAGGCGTAGGACATAATCTCGGAAAAACCGCGAAAACGGAGAAAAATGGACTCGGGCCAGGCATCCAGCAGGTGGAAACCCGCAGCTTGCAATTCCCCCGCCCAGTCGGAAAAAGCAACCGTAACCGGACGCAAGGGCATGGGCAGCAACCGCTCCGGATTTAAAACCAAACAAGCCCTGCCCCCGGGTTTGAGCACGCGGAAAATTTCGGAGAAATTCAAACGCGGGTCCTGCCGGCTTGCGGAAACATCCAGGCAGGTCACATAATGAAACGTCGAGGATTCAAAGGGGAGTTCCTGCCAAGAACCGATGAAGACCACGGCTTGGGGCGCAAATTTTTGCGCCATGGCTGCGGCTTCGGGGGAAAATTCCAACCCCGTGACGTCCAAACTCCGGGCGGAGGCAAAGCGCAACATGTCTCCGGACAAGCACCCCAAATCCAGCAAAGTTTTTCCCGCACCGGCTTGCAGCCGGTTCAACACCCTCCGGCAGGTACGCGCCGCCGCCCCCTCCGCCTCGCCTGCCGGCGGCGCGGTCCGCCTCATCCCGAGGACGTCATCATAACGGCGCGCCGAAGTCATATCCCCAAACCCCCTGCCGATAACGTTCTGTGGCTTGTGTCTGAGAATTAGTCTCGGTAAAAACTCCCGGGCATAAAGCCCGAATCCCGGTGGGGTCGGGTCAGATGGACAGGTCTTTGATTTTAAGCCCGCCGACGGCCTTTAAATCCGCCAGCAGGGATTTAACGGCTTTGGACTCGGGTTTCACCTGCAGTACAATCACGCCTTCCGGAGAACACACGCCGTCGCCCTGCTCATGAATACCCAGACGCACGGTAATGTCGCAACCATGTTTGGTCAGCACTTCCTGAACTTGAAGGGCCTTGGTATTGCGGGACTGCATTTTGATGATGATCAATTGCATGGCAACGCCTCCCGAAATTAAAGTCCCGGACGCCCTCCCGGGTTCCGTCAAGCTTTATAATGACTCCGGAAAATCCCGCCCGCTACCAGTCCCCAAACGGCATTTAAAATAAGAACCAACACCGCCCAGCGCAGGTCGTGGGCAAAGGGGGAAAAACCGTGATGCTGCCGGGGGTAAACCACCAGCAGGGTATAAACACTGGGGATCAAACTTAAAATCAGGCCGAAGGCGGGAGACTTAACGCGTAGGACCAAAACCAAAGGCACGATCAACAGCGCCCACAACGAACCTTTGAGGACCGGAGCGGCCCAATGCTCGGCCGAAAGGCTGTTGATCAACGTGGTAACCTCCGGGGACGCCAGCAGGTGCCAATGCCCGATGGCCCAGAGCAAAAACGTGGCCGCCAACCCGCCCAACGCGCCGGCGAGATAAGCCACGTAACACTTTTTAAAAAATTCCTGCATGAAGGAACTACTCAATTTTAAAATTGAATCGCTGTACCGAAAAGTCAAAACCGCGAAATTCGAAAGTAGAGAGGT
>JAAXVQ010000262.1 GCA_013335425.1 Candidatus Firestoneibacteriota bacterium
CCAGACGAACATCGGCTTGCGGCAGATATCGGATCAGGGAATCTTCCGGTAACCTGCCCGCCTGAGAGGACCAAAGCGCATACGCACCCAAGGCCGTGAGCAGAATTCCCAACCACGCCCAAGCACAGCGTCGCGCCCACCAAAAAATCATTGCCCCCAAAACAGCACAAGACAGCCAAAAAAAACCATTGCCCAACCGATAAGCTCCGGCCAGGCAGCCGGCTTCGGCCGCCAGCGCCAAGGGAATCAAGGGACGCTTGAAAACCTCACTGGAAGTCATTCCGATTGGACAAGGGCGGAAAGGGAAAAATTGCATGCGCGTCTTTAAAAAAGCGAATATTCTGACGAACTCTAAAAGCAACAAAGGCAGGAAGGTGGAACAGCCTAGATTGATGCGGCAGGAAAATTGACCGGGTGATAAAAAAGTCTTTTACCGCTCCGGAGGGAAAAAAGCGTTTGGGGTCCAGGTAAGCAAGCGTTGAGGAAATCCTTATACCTAGAAGGATTTCCGATCCGAGCGAGGCTCGCCGAGGCGAGCGGCTGGCGCACCTGGACATCAAACGCTGATCCAACGGAGTTTTTCATCACCCGGCTAACCAACCGGTTGAGTTGCTTTAGGAACCGGGAACTTGAGGCGTAAAAATGACCACCTGATCATGCTGCGGATCACAAACCGCCAACGAGCCGGTGGGTTGCGCTTCCAGGTCTCCGGGATAGAACCCGGTCTTAATGCTGCCGATGACCTGCGCTTGGGTCACCTGGATGGCCACCAACCGATAAGAATCCTCGCAGGCGACCCAGAGGGTCTTGCCTTGCAGTGCCAGGGCATTGGGTTGGCGGCGCACGGGAACGCGTGCCCTTTCAACGTACTTGACCGTGTCCACCAAGGATATGTCGTGCGAACCGAAATTCGACACGCACGCCGTAGTGCCGGCCATCACCACATCGCGGGGATATATGCCCACGGGCACCCGCGCCAATTCCTTCCCGCTTTCGGCATCCACCGCCGCCAAGGCATTTTCCCCTTTCAAGGTCACCCAGGCGGTATGGCCGTCGAGCGAAAAGGCCAAGTGTTGGGGATAGCGCCCCAGGGGCAGCGTGCGCTTAAGCTGGAGGCGTCCGGCGGTCAGCACTTGCACGGCTGAAACGCCGTCGCAAAGCCAAACCTCATTATATCCGGGTCGAAGCGCGGCGCCGGCCAGCGAGGCCGTCCCCAAACCCAGGCTTTTTTCCAATTTCAAGGGCGAGCCGGAGAGCTGGGAGAGAGAATCGTTTTGCGCATGCAGCACATACGCCATGCGATTGGGCGCGTCGGCGAGCACATCGGCCGGGGGAAACGGCAGCGTTACGGTGTATAAAACGCGGGCTGGGGCCGGCTGCAGCACCAGCACGGTGCGTGCTTCCGAGCAGGCCACCAACAAAGTCCCGGGTTCCAATCCGGTGGAGAGACAAACGGGATGCTTAGGTACGGCCAAAACGACGGAGGTAACCGGCAGAACCGGGCTTTTATCCGCCGTGCAGCCGACAAGGGCGGCGACCAACATCAGGCCCACACCCCAGGGGACGCGATCAGCGATCAAACGCGGCAACGGCTTCCTCGAGGGTTTTATAGGAATAAATCAAATTGGAAAAAGCCAGCAGGTTGAAAACATTTTTCACTTCGTTGGTCATGGCAGCCAGTTTGATATCTCCGTTGTGTTCGCGGGTTTTATGGAGCAGGCTGATGAACAGCCCCCAACCGGCCGAAGACACATAAGAGACTTTTTCCAGATTTAAAACGAGCTTGTATTGCTGCTCCCGCAGCACGACCGCCAGGCGCTCGTCCAAGATCAACGTGGTCCCCGTGTCCACCACGCCGGTGATGTCCACCCGGGTGATGCCTGGAACACCGGCCTCACGGAACTCAACCTGAATAGACCCGTCTTTGCGCGCGCTCATGTGGCGTGACCTCCTAAAAGCCCGAATCAATCAACTTGCAGGATGATGGCTGCAATATCGTCGTTTTGGGGAATATCCCCGCAAAATTTCGTCAGTTGCCCGTCCAGGGCTTGGATCAGGGCCGCGGCGTCGGCTTCCACCCCCTGCCCTTCGAGGCAGGCTTGCAGACCCGACTCGCCGAATTCTTCCCGCTCGGCATTCATGGCCTCGGTGACCCCGTCCGTATACAATACCACAACATCGTGGGGAGCCAGAGTAATTTTCTTGTCCTGAATCAATTTTTCGAAAATGGCGCCGCGGTCCAGCCCTACCGGCAGACAGGGCGGCTCGCAGCTTAAAGACTTCGCCTTATGCGAGCGGGGGTTCACCAACAACCCCGGGTTGTGCCCGGCCAAGGCATAGGTTAGAGTCTTTTTCGGCACATCCAACACAGCGTAGAGCACGGTAATAAACATGCCGTTTTTCAAGTCCCCCGAGAGCAAACGGTTGAGCTCCTTGAGGACCTCGGACGGTGTGGTGTAATTGCGCGCGATGCTTTTCAACATGCTGCGGGCCATGCTCATAAGCATGGCGGCGGGCACGCCTTTGCCGCAAACATCGGCCACAACCATGCCCAGCTTGGTTTTGTCCAACCAGAAAAAATCGTAGTAATCGCCTCCGACCTCTTTGGCCGCGCGATAGAGCGTTCCGAAGGAAAAGCCAGCAGCTTCAGGAGTTTGCTTGGGCAGCAGCGTTTGTTGAATTTGATGCGCCAACTGCAGCTCTTTTTTGATGCGTTCCTGTTCCAGGGCGCGTTCGGTGGCGATTTTCAATTCCCGAGTCATGCGGTTGAAGGTAACCGCCAGTTGCCCCAGCTCGTTGTTGCGCATGGCGGGTATTTGATAATTCAAATAACCGGCGCCGATGGCTTGGGCGCCCTTGGTCAATTCCGAAACCGGGCGCAGCACGAAGGTCACCAGCACGAAAGACCCCAAGAGCCCGCCGGACAGAAAGATGAAGGCCACCAACATGACTTGACGCCACGCTTGGTTCACCACCCGGTCGATGGTGGAACGCGAAACGCCCAAGTGCACTTCCCCGATCTTGGTGGTGCCCTGCAAGATCAGAGGGATGCCCACGTCGATGACCAAGCCGGCTAAAGGATGACGCCAGGTAAACGTCCGTCCGCTCGGGCGGTCCAGGGGGTAATCCCCGGGCGGGCGTACATAGGCGCTGCCGATCAAATCCGATTTGTCGGAAGCCACCACGCGCCCGTTGCGGTCCACCATCAACGCATAAACCATGTCCTCGTTTTTCATCACATCGCCGACCAAGGTGGCGAGCATCAGCTTGTCGTTGGTCAGGAAGGGATCTTGTCCGTGGGTGGCCACGTACTGGGCCAGCGCCAAGCCGCGCCGGGTCACTTCCCGGGTCAGGGCTTCACGTTCTTGGCTGAGGGTAAACGAGGTAAGCACGAGAATGGTCGCGCCCAAAAAGAGCATGACCCAAAGGGCGAACTCAACTTTGACGCTGGATTTTCGGGTTTCCCGTTTCGGCGTGTTTTCCATGGTCGCTTTCCGGGCGCTGTGTTTTGCCGGCGCGCGGGCATTGCCCGTTTTGGCGATTCTGCCGGCAGTCGGAGCAATAGGCCAATTCCGGCGCACAAGGTACAAACCCCGACCGCTGCCGCCGGACTTTTTTCGGGTTGGAGGTCGTCATGACCAAAACCCTCTCTCCCCGGTAAAGAATGCGATTATGGCCGGATTATACACGAATTTCTCGGCTTTGTAATGGGCAAATATTTCCGGCGTTTTACAAAAAACGGCAGCGGCGCTACGGCAACAGCGCAGCGCGTGCCAGGGTGACGAAGGGCCCGGGGTAAACGCCCAAAGCCAGGATTCCGACCATGCAAATCAGCAGAGCGGTCGTCAGGGCCAGAGGCAGACGGGGAATGGCGGGGGC
>JAAXVQ010000263.1 GCA_013335425.1 Candidatus Firestoneibacteriota bacterium
CAAAGCTGGAAGTACGCCCGATCCAACGGCGGGTTTCCACGGCGCGAAAACTGGTGAGCGCAAAAAAGTGCCGGAGATAGAGCGGCGTGCGGAACCACTCGCCGGTGGCGGGGGAAAACACCGCTTCGCCGCCGAGGCGGACGCCTTCCCGGAAGTATTGCGGAAACTGAACCTCGTCGCAGATTTTAATAAAATAGCGGTTTTTTCCCTGGGTGAACAGTTTTTCACCGGCGCCCGGGCTTATGTCCATGATGGGCTTGGTCAGGGGCGTGAGTTTGAGAATTTGATAGTTGCGGGTGATAAAAAGGTTTAGCCCTTGCCGCAACCGGTCCATCAGCGGACGGTAAGGTATGTACTCCCCGAAAGGAATGAGGTAGCGCTTGTCGTAATGCTCCAGGATTTCCCCGCGGCGATCGAGCAAGTACCAGCGGTTGTATAGATGCGTGTCGTCGGTCTGCGTCAGCATGCCCGCGACGGCAAAACAGCCGGCTTCGCGGATGATGCTGCGCAGCCCCAGCCAGAAATTATTTTCAGCCGGCAGACTCCCGGACCAAATGTCTTCGGGGAAAACCAACAGTTCCGCGTGCTGCCGGGAAGCTTCCGCCACCAGGGTCCGGTATTGTTCCAAAATAAATTTTTCATTGGCGGCTTTGACGAGCATGCCGTCGTTCAGCGCCAAGTTGGGTTGGAGCAAAGCGACCGTAAGCGAACGCGGGGAGTTTTTTTGGCTTTCGGCGATCCGCTGGGCTTCCAGATTTCCCGCGAGGAACAAGGCGCCCAAAAAAATCAGGACGGACAAGGCGATGCCTCCGGCCGCCGCCAGGGATTTCGGCGCCAGGGGTTGCAGGTCGGAAGGCGCGCTAATGACTTTGCGCAGCCAGGACCAGTGCAGGCTGATTTCCTGCGCGCCGAACGCCAACACCGCCGAGACAAACAGCACCAAAAAATCCACTCCGAACACGCCGGTAAAGGAAGCCATTTGGATCAACGGTGGGAAAGCGATCAAGGCCGATGCCGGCGAGAACGTCGGCGGCGGGATTAAGCCGCTGTGCGTGGACAAGATCACCACCAAAAAAAATTCCGCACTGAAAAAAAGCGGCATGAGCAGCACGGCAGCCCAGCGCAGATAGGGAACCACGAACTGGGTGAGCAGCCAGCCGATCAAGGCGCCGATCATAAAAACAAAAAACATGGCGGTGATAAACAGGTAAATGCCCTGACTGAACGGGGCTTGAATATTGACCATATAGACCACGGCAGGCAGAAAGCAGGCGACCAGGCTCACCCCGCTCCAAAGAAAAGCCCGGTAACCGCGTTCATTTAAAAAAATCCAAAAGAGCGGTATGAAAACTAAAAAACCGGAGGCGACCGAGATCATGTCCGGAACCGGAAAAACCCAGGTGGGCAGCGCTTTGGCGGCCAGGAGAAGTTGGATAACGAGCATGCTCCAGAAAAAAGTCGGTTTCATCCCGCGTTTCCTTCCGTCATTGAAGTCGTTTTGCCTGCGGTTTTTTTCCGGACCAATTCGACCAGCTGGTGCCATTGGCGCAGAGGACGAATTTCCTCCTCGAGAAGCTCAATTTGAAAGGTGCGTTCCAGGGTCACCAGGATCTCGAGCATGGCAACCGATTCGATGGTTTGCAGGGCCCGGTCCAGTTGCTGCACTTCGGAAAATTCAGCGGGCGGCAATTCTAAAATTTCAGCGGCAATGGCCTTTATTTTTTGTTCCACATCCTCGGGCACGGAGTGCACCTCCAAGAAAATCAACCTGAAAATGCCGATTCGAACATCAGTATAACAATGGTTTCCGGTGATTGCAAGGCTTGATTACCCGGGCGGTTTAAAGGCGGTTTTTCCGCAGCCAGGCCACGGAACGGAAAATCGCTTCCCGGGCCGTGTACGCAGGTTTGAAACCCAGTTCTTTTTCGGCCTTGCTGCCGTCGGCCCACCAGTAATTTCCAGTCTGGCGCCTGAGGTCCAGGGAAAAATCAATATCCAGCCCCAGGCGTCCCAACCCTTCAGCCACCAGCCCCAAGGCGGTGATGGCGGCCAAGGAAACCGGTTTGACCGGGGAAGGTTGGCCGGCGGCTTCGACCAGCAACCGGCACCAAGCCTCGATGGTGACGTTTTCACCGGCCAGCACGTAGCGTTCTCCGGCGCGCCCGCGGCTCAAAGCCGCCGCCACGCCGGCCGCGGCATCTTCCACGTCGAGAATGCAGGTGCCGCCGCGGGTGGTGTAATAAATGGTTTTCCCCTGCAGGGCCCGCAGGGCATAGCCGGTGGAAGACAGCGCCCAATCTCCCGGCCCCCAGAGCATGGTCGGCAATATCGTGACGGTTTCCACGCAGCCGTGCAGTTCCGCTGCCACGGCGGTTTCGGCCGCGAGTTTGGAAACATGGTAATGATGCTTTTGGCGTGCGGCATCGGGGGCCGGATGCGCTTCGTCCACGGTCCGTGGTACCAGATGCGCGCCCAGGACCCCGACCGAGGATATATGTATGAAGCGCCTAACCCCTGCGGCCTTGGCCGCCCGGGCGACCAAACGGCTGCCTTCGACGTTCAGGCGATGCATGGCGTCCCGACCGCACGCGCGCAGATTGACGCGCCCGGCCGCATGCACGACACCTTGACAACCCGCCAAGGCGGGCCCCAGGGTTTCCGGGCGCAGCACGTCGCCCGCGATTAGTTCCACGGGCAACCCGTCCAGGCCGGGTGCCGGATCGCCCGGCAAGACCAAAGCGCACACCTGATACTGGTTTTTTAACAAAGCCCGCGCCACGGCCGAACCTAAAAACCCCGTGGCGCCGGTCAGTAAAATCTTCATGCGATGGCACCTTGGCAGGCAGCCGGAAGCTTGATGAAAACGGCTGCGTTTATTAAAAACCATACCATAGTATAGCATTGCCCGTGGGGGAGGCCTAAGGAGAAAGCTGACCTGAGGGCGGGTTTCGACCCCCGAAGAACCGAACCTGCCGGGCCGACGCCTGTCATATTTTTTTCAAATTACTATTGACAGGAGTTGGCTTTTCTATTAGATTAACACCTTCTATTTGCTTTAAAGGAGGAACGCAGTATGTCTACACCCTTTCCCAAAGCCGGAGAGGTCAAACCCAAATGGATTCTGATTGACCTTGAGGGCAAGATCCTGGGCCGGGCCGCCACACGCGTGGCCAGCATCTTAAAAGGCAAGCACAAAGCCACTTATACGACCCATTGCGACACGGGTGACCATGTGGTGGTCATCAATGCCGCCAAGGTGCGTTTAACCGGGAAAAAGCTCGACCAGAAGTTGGATTTCCGTCATTCGGGCTGGCCGGGCGGCGATACGCACACGCCTTACCGCACCATGATGGAGAAAAATCCGGAAAAAGTGTTCGAATTGGCCGTCAAAGGCATGCTGCCCAAGAATCCTCTGGGACGCAAAATGATTAAGAAAATGATCGTGTACAAGGGGTCTGAGCACCACCAGCAGGCCCAACAACCTGTACCCTTGGAGATCTAAAACATGGAAGAAACTACCTCAACCCAACCTGCGGCCGCTGTAAAGGGCTTGGAATTTTTAGGCACCGGCCGGCGGAAGACCTCCGTCGCCCGCGTGCGCTTAAAACCCGGACAGGGAAGCATTTTCGTCAACAAACGTTCGCTGGAAGACTACTTCACGGCGAACAAAATATTTGTGACCAAGGTGCGCCAGCCGTTGGAAGTCACGGCCAACACCAACAAATTTGACGTCTACGCCAGCGTGAAGGGCGGAGGCCCCACGGGGCAAGCCGGTGCGCTCCTGCACGGTATTTCGCGCGCGTTGGTGCGGGCGGACGCGGATCTGCGTGCAGCCTTGTCCAAGGCGGGTTTTTTAACGCGCGATTCCCGCATGGTGG
>JAAXVQ010000264.1 GCA_013335425.1 Candidatus Firestoneibacteriota bacterium
AAGTCACCAGCACGCTGGTGGGATAGTAAGCCGCCAGGTCCCGGGTTTTCTCCGGCCAACCCAAGGTTGAGAAAGGCCACAGACCGCTGGAAAACCAGGTATCGAGCACGTCCGGATCTTGACGCAGGTGGGTATGCCGGCATTTCGGGCAAACATCCGGCGCTTCCTTCTGCACGATCACTTCACCGCAGCCTCCGCAATACCACACCGGAAGGCGGTGCCCCCACCAGAGTTGGCGGGAAATGCACCAATCGCGGGTGTTTTCCAGCCAATCGCGGAACACCTTGCCCCAATGGTCGGGGGTGAAACCGATCCGCCCCTGGTCATAAGCCGCCAAGGCAGGCTCCGCCAAGGGTTTCATTTTTACAAACCATTGCCGGGAAAGGTAGGGCTCCACAATCGTGTGGCAGCGATAACAATGCCCCACCGCGTGGGCATGGTCCTCTACTTTCACCAGATACCCCCCGGCCTCTAAATCCTCCAAAATCTTTTTCCGGGCCGCGAAGCGGTCCAGCCCCTCGTAACGTCCGGCTTCCGGGCTCATGGTACCGTCGGGATTCATGACATTGATCCGCGGCAAGTTATGCCGTTCCCCGACCCAAAAATCATTGGGATCATGGGCCGGTGTGATCTTCACCACGCCGGTGCCGAATTCGCGGTCCACGTAGGCGTCGCCCACCACTGGAATTTCCCGGTCCAGAAGGGGCAGCCGGACTTTTTTTCCGACCAGGCCCAAATAGCGTTCGTCCTCCGGGTTCACGGCCACGGCGGTGTCGCCCAGCATGGTTTCGGGACGGGTGGTGGCCACCACCACTTCCCCCGAACCGTCGACCAACGAATAACGCAGGTGCCAAAAATGTCCGGCCACATCTTCGTGCTCGGTTTCAATGTCGGAAAGCGCCGTACGGCAGCGCGGACACCAGTTGATGATGTAATCGCCCTGATAGATCAACCCCTCGTGGTAAAGACGGACAAAGACCTCCTTGACCGCCTCCGACAAACCTTCGTCCAGGGTAAAACGCTCGCGCGACCAATCCAGGGAGGAACCCAGACGCCGCAATTGGCGCATGATGGTGCCGCCGTATTCGTTTTTCCAGGTCCATACGCGCTCCAAAAACTTCTCGCGTCCCAGGTCATGACGCGTCAATTTTTCTTTCGCCAATTGACGCTCGACCACGTTTTGCGTGGCAATGCCCGCGTGATCACACCCGGGCACCCAGAGCACGTCAAAACCCTGCATACGCTTGCGCCGCGCCAGGATATCCTGCAAGGTATTGTTTAAGGCATGCCCGATGTGCAGGCTGCCGGTGACGTTCGGCGGCGGAATGACGATGGAGAACCGCGGCTTATTTGAAGCGGGATCGCCCTTAAAAATTCCCGAGGTTTCCCAGGAGGCATACCATTTGTCTTCAAATAATGCCGGATCGTATTTGGTGGATAGCTGGGGCGCCGCTTCGGGCGACCCTGAGGTCGTTTGCTCGGGATTCACAAAAACCGCTCCTTGATTCGAATATTCGCCCTTTTTCAATGGGATTCAGTCTAAGGTGACTAAACTTCGGCAAAGTTAAAAAAATGGAGAAAACTTTTTTTTGCCAAAGCCGGGCAATATGAAGCATTTTAGCATTGTTAACCGAGGGACGGACAGAGAAAAACGATTGGGCGGCGGAAAATTTCCGCTGCACCGCTTCGGCTAATTGCCGTCGGTTAATTTACGGATGGCGTCAAGCTTGGCTTTGGCGCGGGAAATATTGATGCGGGCGTCCTGATTTTCCGGATCCAATACAGCCACCTTTTCCCAGGCCTGGATGGCTTCCTCGATTTTCCCTTTCACGTAACAATCCACACCCGAATAATACAAAGTTCTGATCTGTTCGTCCACCAGCTTGGCTTGAGACTGCGAGCCGGTCAGCTTAAGTACGAATTCGTTCGCAGTCTTGTTCTGCGGCTCCAGCCTGAGCACGCGGTTGAAAAACTCCTTGGCTTTTGCCTCATTGCCGGCCCCGTAGGTTTTTTTGCCCTGGGAGAGGTATTGCGCCACCAGATCGGCCCGTAACGCATTAACCTTGGTCAAGCCCGCCAAAGCCCGTTCCTGTTCCTGGGTTTCCCGAGTCACTTCACAATATTTCAAAATCCGTTTATAAGCGGCGGCCGCTTCGTTGAGCTGTTCTTGGCCGGTGGCCGTTTCCGCCAGTTTGAACTGTTTGACGGATTCGTTCCTCAGCAGCGTCCGCAGAGCTGCGAGCGCTTTGACGGCCGGCGCATAGTCGCCTTTGAGTTCGAGAGCCGCCGTGTATTGTCCGTACGCTTCGCGATAATCCCGCTGTTGTTCGGCGGCTCCGCCCTGTTGGA
This sequence comes from Candidatus Firestoneibacteriota bacterium, assembly GCA_013335425.1. GTDB lineage: Bacteria > Oederibacteriota > JAAXVQ01 > JAAXVQ01 > JAAXVQ01 > JAAXVQ01. The sequence continues at coordinate 2,350 of JAAXVQ010000264.1, forward strand.
GACGTTGCGCCAGAATCTGGTCGATCCGCACTCCGGCTTTGTGCTTGCCTTCCTGGGCTTCGGGCGATGCCGGATTCAGGCGCAGGGCGAGGTCGTATTCGCCGTAGGCCGCTTCCAATCGGTTATCCTGCATAAATTTATCTCCCCGCCGTAAATGCGCGGCAAACTCTTCGCGTATCCGACGTTCAGCTTCCGCCATCAGCTCTTTGGCTTTGGCATTGCCGGGATCCACCGCCAAAACATTCCGCAGGGCCGCCAACGCCTCAGGGTAATTTTCTTGTGCCAAAAAAGTCCCGCCCTGGTGCAGGAAATTTTCCAAGGCTGCGCTTTGGGCCTGTCCTAAAAGATTATAGGCTTCCGCGTCCTTGGGGTTGAGGGCCACGGTTTTTTTCAATTCGGCCACCGCCAGTTCATAGCGCCCCGAGTAAAAATACGCCATTCCCAGATTATAATGCGCTTCAGCCACATCGGGTTTGACGGCTACTGCCCGGTTGTAGGCAGCCACCATTTCCGCGTACATTTTTTTTTGATAATAGTGCAGTCCCAGCAGGTAATTGGCGTTGAAATTTCCGGGTTCAAGCTTGATCAGGCGGGTTAAGACCTCGATGACCTCATCGTCCTTTTCCTGATGGTGGTAAATAAGCGCCAAGTTCTCCAAGACCTCGGGAAACGCCGGTTTGAGTTTTAGAGCTTCCAGGTAGGCGGCTTGCGCCTCAACCTCTTTGCCCAGAGCGGCTAAAGCCGTGCCGCGCTGATAGGCCACATCCGCGTCCGGACGCCGGCCGCAAGCCAGCGCCCGGTCAAAAGCCGCCAAGGACTCCGGGTATTCCTTCAAACGAAGATATGCGAGTCCCAGCGCGTAATGGGTATCCGCATCATCGGGAAGCGACTTCAGGCTCTTTCGGAAATACTCCACGGCCTTGCGGTCATTTTTGACTTGATTGAAATAAATGATGCCCAAAATCTGATTGGTCGGTCCGTCCACTTGCGCATGCGCGCGCGCATCGCCTCGGTTGAGGCCCAGGCAACGGTCCAACGCTTCCCGGGCTTCGGCATACCTTTCCAACTTGTAGAAGGCCAGTCCCAGGTTGAACTGAGCCAATACGTCCTGGCTATTGACCGCCAGGGCTTGGCGGTAAGTCTGTACCATGACATCATCCGCAGTGTCCGGTGCCGTGTTCCCCGCGAGGGGAAACCCCAGCAGCCAGACCGCCAACACGACGCTGATTCCCGGCCGCGAAAAACTCACAACGGCAATTCCTTGCCTGCGGGTTTGGCCAAGACCTTAAGCCGATACGTCGTCGTCTTCCCGAGAGTTTCAAGCTCGAGGGTATAGAGTCCGGGAGACGGGCGCAAAGTCGTCAAACCCTGCCCGTCCCACTCCACCGAATTGACGCCGTAACTGTGCATCCCCTTGGTCAGTACGTTGTAAGTTTGACCCCGCGGATCAAGTACCCTGACGGTCGCCATCGCATCGCGCGGCAGGTAGTAGTAGACCATGACGGCTTGGGCCGCCCGCAGCAC
>JAAXVQ010000265.1 GCA_013335425.1 Candidatus Firestoneibacteriota bacterium
CCAAGCCGGTGGAGGTTGCGCCGGCGGCAGAACCTGCGGCCGCGTCGGCCGAACCGGCTGCCGGCGATGCCGGGGCCCCGAAGGAGTAGGCTATGGCGAGCTTCAATCGCGCGTTGCTCATGGGGAACCTGACGCGGGATCCGGAGTTGCGTTATTTGCCCAACGGTTCCGCGGTGGTAAACATGAGCATGGCCATGAACCGCACGTATAAGAGCCAGACGGGCGAGATGAAGGAAGAGGTCACTTACGTGCGCGTGGTGGTATGGGGGAAACAAGCCGAAGCCAGCGCCGAGTACCTTTCCAAAGGCAGCCCGGTGTTTGTGGAAGGGCGCCTGCAGAGCCGCCAGTGGGAGACCGAGGACGGTCAGAAACGTTCGGTGCTGGAAGTGGTGGCGGACCGGGTCCAGTTTTTAGGCAGAAAACGTGGAGGGGATGAAGCTCCGGCAGCCGCGGAAGAACCCGCGAGCACATCGGGCCCGGCCTCTTCCGAGGACGATATTCCGTTTTGAATCAATAACCTTAAGGGAGTTTAAGTTATGGCAGAAGAAACCAAGGCAGCCGCACCGAGCAAGCCCAGGCCTAAGTTCAGGGAAAAGCGGGACCACAAACCACACCGCAAGTCCTGCCGGTTTTGCGCGGATAAAATCGTGGATATCAACTACAAGGATATCATCCGTTTGAAATCCTTCATGACCGAACGGAGCAAGATCGTTCCACGACGTATTTCGGGGAATTGCGCCAAGCACCAGCGCGCTTTGACCACGGCCATTCACCGCGCCCGTTCTCTGGCATTGCTGCCTTATTCGGCTGATTAGTCCTTTGTCCGCCCGCGCCGTTTAAGCCGATCATGAATACCGTTTTGGCCGTAGTCATGCTGGTTTGCCTCTTGGCCTTGTACCTCGGGTCCATAGGCGGCGTTGTGCGTTTGGGTTTGAAGTTGGGCTGGACGCCCGTTGCTTGTTGGGCGGCCGCCGTAGGGGCTGCGTTGCTTTTAGCCGGCGGTTTGCTGGCTTGGGCCGGGCACGGGGTTTCGGTGGCGGACCTGTGGCAGACCTGGCAAAAAGAGTTTTCCGCCAATTTGAACGCTTCCTTGGCCGTCTACCGGCAATTGGGCATGGCGGAAGCCGACCTTCAGACCAGTGCCCGTTGGATCCGGTTGCTCTTTGTGGATGCGGCGCCGGGTTGGGGTCTGTGTTTTATCTTTTTTGCGGCTTGGTTGGTGGTCTTGTGGCAGCGGCGGGTATCCCCGCATCTGCCCGGGTCAAAAATAGCCATTAAGCCCTTCATGCTTTGGAGCGTACCGGACCTTCTGATTTGGCCTTTGCTGGCCACGCTGGTTTTGCTGCGCTGGGGCGGGTCCTGGAACTCGGGTTATTTTTTGGTCGCCCTGAATGCCGCCGTGGTGCTGGGCAATTTTTATTTGCTGTCCGGGCTGGCGATTTTTTTGTTTTTTCTGATGCGCTGGAAAGTGCCCCAGTTTCTGCAGTTGCTGGCGATCATGCTGATCGGGCTGTTTCCCATGGCCATCGGGGTGTTGGTTGCGTTGGGTGTGGTTAATACTTGGTGGGATTGGCGGCGGATTACGCCGAACCAGACCGCCGGTTGAAGGTTTTACGTAATAATTTGCCGGAGGATTTGTTGCCATGAAAGTTATTTTACGGGACGATGTCAAAGATTTGGGCCGGGCCGGGGACACGGTTTCCGTGGCCGAAGGTTATGGGCGCAATTACCTGCTGCCGAAAAAATTGGCCGTGGTGGCCAGCGTGCCGAACGTGAAGCGTTTGGAGCAGGAGCTCAACGGCAAGAAGGGCCGGGAGCGCCGCGTGGCGCGTGACGCCCAGGGCTTGGCCGACCGTTTGGCCGCCGAACCGTTGATCATCGCCACCAACGTGGGTGAAGGCGGGAAACTCTTCGGCTCCGTGACTTCCGCGGACATCGAGCAAGCCCTGGCCGCCCGGCACATCGAGATCGACAAACGCAAGATTGAAATGGAAGATGCCATCAAAACGGTGGGAACCTACACCGTGACCGTCAAGCTGCATGCGGACGTGACTGCCCAAGTGACCGTTCAGGTCGTTGACAAGAACCCCGCCGCCGCGGCTCCGGCCAAGGCGGAAGACGCTAAAACCGAAAAATAAGGCTTAGCCGCCGGCCTCCGGCGCGCCGGCCCCCCGGGTGGGGGTTGCCGGCTTGTCCGGCTTCCGGCCGGTGTAAGGGTGTCAGCATCGGAAGAGGCGGACCATGCAAATCTCCAACCCCGCGGGCGCGGGGTCTGAAAAAATCCCCCCCCAGAACATAGAAGCGGAGCGTTCGACCTTGGGGTCCATGCTTTTGGACCGCGACGCCATCGGCCGGGTGTTTGAAATCCTCACCGACGACGCGTTTTACGTGGACGCGCACCGCCGGATTTTCCGGGCCATTCTCGACCTTTATGACCGTAACGAACCCGTGGATTACGTCACGCTCACCGACCTGCTCGCGCGCTGGGGCGATTTGGAAAAACTCGGCGGCGCGGCCTATCTTACCCAATTGACCGACTCCGTGCCCACTTCGGCGCACGCCGAGCACTATGCCCGTATCGTCAAGGAAAAATTCATCCTGCGCAATCTGATCCGTGTCTCCACCGAAGTGGTGTCGCGTTGTTATACGGCCGAGGAGGACGCGGACCGGCTGCTCGACGAAGCCGAGCGTTCGATCTTCGAGCTTTCGCAAAACCGTCAGCGGGGCGCGGTGCTTAAGGTCAAGGACATCATTCACGACGCCATGGAAATGGTGGAGAACCTCTCCAAGCACGAAACGCACATCACCGGCGTGCCCACCGGCTACCCCGAACTCGACGAAATGACCTCGGGGCTTCAGCCCGGGGAGTTGGTGATTTTGGCGGCCCGTCCGTCCATGGGCAAAACCGCCCTCTGCTTGAACTTGGCCTCCAATGCGGCTTTGCAGGGCAAGACCCCGGTTGCGATTTTTTCTTTGGAAATGAGCGCCGAGTCGTTGGTGACCCGCATGCTGTGTTCCGAGGCCCGGGTCAACATCCAGGACGTCCGCACCGGGCGCTTGGGGGAAGGCAATCTGGTCCACCTTTCCATGGCCGCCGGGCGCCTTTTTGATTCGGACGTGTTCATCGACGATTCCCCCAGTCTCAACATTCTCGAGCTGCGCTCCAAGGCCCGCCGCCTGAAGGCGGAACACAACATCGGCCTGGTGATCGTGGATTATATCCAAATGATGCAGGGCGTGGGCAAACAGGAGAACCGGCAGCAGGAAATTTCCAACATTTCGCGCTCCTTCAAAGCCCTGGCCAAGGAACTCAAGGCCCCGGTGATGGTGCTCTCCCAGCTTTCGCGCGCCCCCGAGGCCCGCGGCGACCGCCGCCCGCAGCTTTCCGATTTGCGCGAATCGGGCGCCATCGAGCAGGACGCCGACGTGGTCATGTTCATCTACCGGGAAGCCTATTATGAAAAAGACAAAAAGGACGACCGCACCGCCGAACTGATCATCGCCAAACAGCGCAACGGTCCCACCGGCACCATCAAACTGATCTTCAATCAACAATACACCCGTTTTGACGCCATGGCGTCTCCGCGCATGCCGGGGGGAGTTCTGTCGTGAAGCCGGCCGGGCGCCCCACCTGGGTGGAGGTTGACTTGGCGGCCGTGCGTCACAACGCCCGCCAGGTGCGCCGCCTGATCGGTCCGCGGGTAAAGCTCTTAGCCGTGGTCAAGGCCAATGCCTATGGACACGGCGCCGTGCCCTGCAGCCGCGCGTTGTTGGCAGCCGGAGCCGAGGTTTTGGGTGTGGCCACGGTGGAAGAGCTTTACCCGCGGACCGATCAGGCGGCGCACCTGGCGGGCGTTGTGACGCAC
>JAAXVQ010000266.1 GCA_013335425.1 Candidatus Firestoneibacteriota bacterium
AAGCCGTCGGCATAGGCGCCGCGGCCTTTTTCGGCAAATAAAAAAATCGCGCCGCTGGCGCAGCGCGATCAAGAAACGGTCGTGTCATCCCGTCGCCTTAGCGTTTGGGCGCAACCGCCGGTTGGGAAGCCGCGGCGCCCGAGGTGCCCTCTACCGCCGCGGGCACTGCGGCTTTCTCCGCAGCGGCCGGGAGGCTCTGGTGAGAGCCCAGCAGTTGGGCGGCGTTGAGCATGTAATTTTTCAACCAAACGCTTTGTTCCTTTTGCCCCGCGTTTTTCAAGATCGCGGCCACCTTGGGATTGTCCATAAGCTCCAGGGCGGAAACCGCGGCCCAGCGGACTTGTTCCGAAGGGTCGCCCAGCAGACGCACCAAGGTGGGGAACGACTGCGCCAACTGCAGGCGCCCGAAAGCCTTGGCCGCCTCCTCGCGCACGAAATCATCCCGATCCCCCGCCATCTTATAGAGCACTTCGCTGTGACTCTCGTCCGCCAATTGGCCGATGGCGTTGACCACGGCCGCACGCACCGGCCGGTCCGTTTCCGTCAAACGGGCGGTTAAAGGGGGCAACGCCGTCCTGCTGCCCAGATGCCCCAGGGCCGACGCCGCTTCCAGGCGCGTGGCCGCCTCGCGGTGGGTCAGCAGGCGGATAAGCACGCCCTCGGCACGGATGTCCTGGATGCCGCCCAAGGCCATGACCACGGCGCGCGCCACAAACGCGTCCTTGCTTTCAGCCAGGCGGATCAAATCGGGGACGGCTTCTTTGGAACGCATTTTTCCCAGCGCCATCACCGCGTCGGAATGCAGTTCCGTCACAGGGCTGTTTAAGATTTTTAAAATTTGCGCCGTAGTTTCAGGGCCGGGATAGTTGGTCATCACCCATAAGGCGCGACGGCGAATGGGGACCTCGCGGTCTTCCAAGCTTCGGATCAAATCGGGCATGACCTGATCTGCCGAAAAAAGCCCCAGGGCCGAAACCACTTGCTCCCGAACCAATAGGGAGGGGTCTTTTAAAAGACGTTTAACTTTCGGCAACGCCGCGCTGCCGCCGACTTTGGCCAACGTGTACGCGGCGGCCCCGCGTACGCGGTCATTGCGGGCGCTCAACAGGGCTTCGACCTCCGCGGAGACCGTGCTGTCCGCCCAACTGCGGAGCGAGACCAAGGCGTTGATCCTGACATCGTCATCGGGGTCCTTTAGGGCGCTAAGCAGCAGGGGCGTGATGGCTTTGTCCCCCACGCCGCCCAAAAGCATCACCGCTTCCCGACGCTGTTCCACGCGGCCGGAGGAAAGCATCCGGGTATATTTTGCGACCATGCTTTTGCGCTTGCTCTCCCAGGAACGGGGCGACTTGGCCATCATGGAAAAAACGATCACTGCGGCCGCCAGCACCAAAACCGCCATGGTCGCCCAAATGAGCTGATTTCTCGAAATCCGCATTCGCCGGCCTCCTCGAAATGTCGTAAACCCACTGCGCGTCTGTGCGCCAGTATATCATGCCCGCGCCGGATTGGGCAGCAAAAATCCCCGTCTTAGAACTCCGGGCAAACGGCGGCCATGTCGAAATATTGCCCAACCAAACGCGTGGCGTGCTCGATTTTGGACTGGTCCGCGGGCCGGATTTTGGCCAGCAAGTCGTGCACTTGCGAGGCCACGGTGTAGGTGTCTTTGGGGCAGGAAATAATGGGAATGCGGCAGTGCCGGATCAAGTCCATGATGGCCGGGTGCGGCAGCATCTTGCCCGTCAAGACCATGCCGGCCACGGTTTCCAAATTTTTGGCGCTGTCGGCAATGGTCAGGCCGATGGCCGCCAAAATGATGTCCTCGCGGTCGCTGGGCGTGATGATGAGCGATCCCGGAGAAAAATAATCCAGGGCTTGGTGTGTGCTCATGGCCCCCACCAACACCTGCTTGACCAGGGTGTTCATCATAGCCGGGTCCAAGGAATCGCTGACCAGCTCCCCGTGAATCTCTTCGAGCACTTCCCCCACCGTGGGGGCGGGCAGCACCTCGTCATAGGGGAGCACGCCCAGCACTTTAATGCCCAGTCGGGAAAAACCCCGGGTCACCAGTTTGCGCACATGTTCATACTTGCCCGCCTGGACCTTGTTGATCACCACGCCGGCCAAGGGCACGCCCTCGCGCGCCAGCAACTCCACATTGAGCGCCACCTCGTCGATCGGACGCCCCACGCCCCCCGGGGCCACCAGCACCACCGAGGCGTTGAGCAGCTTGGCCACGCGCGCATTGGACAAACCCAGCACCGAACCCACGCCGGCGTGCCCCGTACCCTCGATCACCATAAAATCGCGCCCGGCGCTGACGCGGGCATAGGCCGCCAAAATGGATTCGTCCAACGGGTGTTCGTCGGTCCGCGTCTGCATGATCCAGTCCGTGGTGAACCCCTGCCCCACGGTCACCGGGTTCATGTCCTGCAGGTTCGCCCCGGTGGCAAACACGCGCTCCATGAGCACCGCATCCTCGTCGACTTTGATGTTCCCCACGGAGACCGTGCGTTGCCCTACGGGTTTAATATAGCCGATATTTTTATTTTTAAGTTTGAGGTTGCCCATCAGCCCCAAAGAGAGCGTGGTCTTGCCCTCGTTCTGTTGGGTAGCCGCGATAAAGATGCTGGGAACGCTCATACTTCCCTCCCCAGGCAACGTTCGACGGCCGCCACGGCCTGGACCGAATCGGCCGCAAAAGCGTCCGCCCCGATTTCTTCCGCATATTTGCGCGTGACCACGGCCCCGCCCACCATGACTTTGACGCCCGGGCAGCGTTGGCGCGCCATGGCGATGACCTTGGGCATTTCCACCATGGTGGTCGTCATCAGCGCCGAGAGGCCGATGACCGCGGCCCGGTTGTCCACCGCAGCTTGGATGATGGCCTCTCCCTCCACGGACTTGCCCAGGTCAATGACCCGGTAACCGTTGTTGCGCAGCATCAGGCCCACGATTTTCTTGCCGATGTCGTGCACATCGCCCTTGACCGTGGCCATGATCACCGTCCCCTTCTCAACCTGCCCGGCGCTCTGCAGAAAAGGGGACAAGTACTGCACGCCGCGCTCCATGGCTTCGGCGGCCGCGATAAGTTGCGGCAGGAAGAAAATGCGCTGCGCGTATTTTTCCCCGACTTCCTGGATGGCCGGAAACAACTGCTTGGTGAGTAACGCCAACGGCTGCTCGCCTTGCGCCACGCGCGCCTGCAAGGCTTCCACGATCCGTTCTTTGCGACCTTTGATGATCAAGTCGCGCACGGTGTCCGTTGTCCCGGCCGCAGCCGGCTTGCCGGCCGCCTCCGCCGGACGGGCAAAACGCTCTAAAAACTTTACCGCCCCGGGGTCGCGCCCGGTGAGCACGTCTGCGCTCAAGCGCAGATCGCGGAGCAATTCGTCCGCGGGATTGGCAATGACCGAGGAAAGCCCGACCGCGGCGGCCATGGCCAGAAATGCCGAATTCAGGTAAGGGCGCGAGGGCAACCCGAAGGAAATGTTCGACAAACCCAGGACCGTGTTCACCCCGAGGGACTCCGCCGCAAAACGCAGGGTGTCGAGGGCCAACGCGGCGTGGGTGGGGTTGGCAGAAACCGTCAGCGCCAAGCCGTCCACGACCATGGCGCTGCGGGCGATGCCGCTTTCATCGCATTGGCGTAAAAACGCCTCTAAAATTTCCCGGCGTTCTTCCAAAGTCTCCGGTATGCCCGCGTCATCCAAGGGCAGGAAAATAAAGGCCGAGCCGTATTGCGCCGCCATGGGCACGAGCGCCTCGAGCTTGGTCTTGTCCCAGTGCTTGCTGCCGAGGTAGTCGTAGAGGAAGCGCACCTGCACGCCGTACTGGGGCAGGGTGTGGGCGAACAGGTT
>JAAXVQ010000267.1 GCA_013335425.1 Candidatus Firestoneibacteriota bacterium
CGGGAAGGGTGGTGGTCTCGCCGTAGAGGATGCCGCCGCCGATGGCCATGCGCGAAAACACCGAGGCGGGGTTGAGGGTGTTGCCGGCAGCGTCTGAAACCGCCAGCGTGATGCGGGTGACGTCGATTCTGGCCGTGTTGGAATTGCCGGGGTTGATGAACGTGAAGTTCAAGGGGTTCACATTGGTTTGGCCTTTCAACACTACGCTGCCGGCCGGGAGCACCGGCGTGTGAAAGACCTGGGCTTGTTTGGCCGCATAATTGATGGAAAACAGATTGGAGGTCATGGGGAACGCGTCGCCCAGAGCCAGCACGGGCACGCCCGTGCCCAGGTAGGCATCCGCGGCCGCCAAATTGGTTCCCGCATTCCATTCCAAGCGGAAGGCGGCCACCACCGTGGTCGTGTTGGAGCAGGCAATGCCGAAGATTTCCAAACGGCGCGTGTCGGCCGCTTGGATGGAAACCGAAAGGGGAATATAGCACGGCACCGCCGCAGCGGGCAGAGATGAAACCAGCGTAAAGATCCCGGTATCCAAATCGCGGACGCCGATTTGGTCCAGAGCGCTGCTGGGTGCAATCAGGCTGCCGGCGGCATCGCGCACGGTCAGCGTCAGGCCGCTTAAAAAGATCGGAGCCAAGGGCGTCAGGGGCCAATCCGGATCAGGGTTGGCAATTCTAAATTGCATGGGTGTGAACGTTTGACCCGTGGAAAGCAGAATTTGCCCGGTGTTGGTATGGGAGACGGTCAGATGATCGGCCGGACAGACCGAGGTGATCACCAAGCGCGGCGGCGAGACCGGGAGATCCATGCCCGGAAAAGCGCCGCCGGCGGTTAACAAATTGCTGCTGCCCACCGTGAAGCGGCAGGCGTTGCCGGCAGTCGGGCTGTCGGAAATTTTCACCGTGACATAAAGCGCGCCGCCGTTTCCCACCCAATGGCTCAATCCCGTAAGATCCCAGCCATAGCCTCCCCGGCTGGCCGTGAAGGTGAAAACACCCACCAATTGCGCGGCGCCCGGATTAAAGGTGCCCGTATCGACCGGGAGATACCAAAGTTTGACGTTATTGGCGGCCAGATCTGCGGGCTCCAAGGCCGGCGGATCATCCCACATGTAATTGTCGATGCTTAAAGCCTGCAGGGTATCACCCTGGGGGCCGGCCGTGATGGGAATATGCAGGACCACATTATTGTCCGTGGTCGCCTCGAAATATTGACCGCTCACCCCCACATCCACCGGATCAGCCGTAATGACACCGGCTTGAACCGTCAGCGGCAGTGAGAGCAACCATCCCGCCAGGGGGAGAATATATTTCCGGAAACGGTGCATAGGGCGTCCTCGATTTTACTTTTTCAAGTTTAAGCATCGGCAGTGTTTTCCAGGACTTGATTAAATTTTTAAGGATAAAAAGCCGGATTTAATTTGCTGCAGCCGGGCAAGATTTTTTCTTTTAAAATAATGACATTATGCTTTGGTGCCCAGGGTCATGTAAGAATTTCGCAACTTTTAACCCGTACGGATAAAAACTCCCATAAATATCCAAAACCTACAAAAAAAATTGACAAATCACTTGTATGGTTATATACTACACAATTGTAAAGGTCTTATTAAATATTTTTGAATAATTGCCTTTTATAATAAGGAAAGGCGATAGTTGCCGTTTGTGTTTTTCTCCTACAGGGAAGTGGGACTATGTACTCTATCAGTGAGATTTCCAAATTGGTGCATGTGCACAATCAGACTCTGCGTAATTGGGAGCGCGGCGGTCTGATCAAGCCCAAACGTTTTGGGCATGTCCGCATTTTTTCGGAATTGGATCTCAAGCGTTGCGAGGCCATCAAGCGGTATTCCCGCCGGGGCGTGAGTTTGCAGCGCATTCAGGCGTTGATGAACCTGCGCGCGAAAACGCAGGTGGAAAATCCCGAAAGCGGAGGCGCCCGTGAAGCTTAAAAATTATATGGAAGATGCGGTTCATGATACTTTGACGGAAATGCTGGGCAAACGTTCCAATCTTTGCAAATGCAGCCGCTGCAAGCTGGACATCATGGCGTTTGCCTTAAATCATCTGCCGCCCAAGTACGTGGTCACCGATAAGGGGCATACCTACACGCGCGTCGCGGAAATGGCCCAGCAATTCAACGCGGACTTGGTGGTCGCCATCAGCAAGGGCCTGAAGCACGTGGGGAAAAATCCGCGGCACGATTTGGCATAAACGACCGGGGCAAGTTCGTCCGGCTGCAAGTTTGCGGGGAACGTTTTTTGACGGGGTCCAAACAGGGGGAGAGCGTGACGCAAAGCGCACACTCGACAATTCAACGCCGCCTGGCGTGCTGGGTCATGTTCGCGGGCCTGGTGCTCTCGACGCACGGGGCCTGGGCTCAGGAAGCGCCGGCACCGCCGGACCGTTTCCTGGCATGGGACCCGGTGGCCCGCGAATACGTGGCGCGCATGGCCGTTTCCCCGGACACCGTGCAGGTGAAAACGCGGGGTATGCGTCCGGACGCGGGGGCGTTGGCGGATTTTGCCGCGGCGGCTCCGGCCCGCGTGCGCGCCTTGGGCGGCGGCCGGGTTGAGACGCGGAATTTCAGCGCTCCCGCCGCCATGGCCCAAGGACGCGCCCTGCACCCGGGGCAACGTCTTTATTGGGAATATACCTACAAGCAATTATCTCCCGAATTTCACCGGCGCTTGCCGGACTTGAGCCCGGCCGCGGGTTTGGAGCGCGCGGCGCTGCGCCAATCGCAACATCTGCAAAAAAACGACAACCGCCTGGAACTCTCCCTGGACAACAAACTCGACGGCCAGTGGTACCGCCTTTCGGCCACGATTCCGACCGGGTACACCGTGCGTCAAATCGTGCGCGCCGACGGCCGGCAGATCATCAACCGCGGGCACCGGGCGCGCGGCACGGGCGAAGTGGTCGGTGAAAATATCGCCTGGTACTTGGACGGAAATCAGCTCGTGTTTTTCGACGATCCGGTCTTCGGGTATACGATCATCCTGGACCCGCCCCGCCCCAACAACTCGCTTTTTGTGGAAATCGCGAGCAGTTCCGGCGCCGGGTACGGTTATGGCGGGCAAATCTCGGCCATCGGTTATCCCTACAGCGGCGGCACCCCGGCGGTGGCCATTGATCATGCCGGGCGCGAAGAGGATCAGATCGCCAACCAGATCGACGGGGCTGCGGGCAGCAAGCTCGCCCTGCGTTTCACCGCCGCCGGGGCCACGCGGCAATACGGCAATCCCGGTTACACCAACATTCCCACGTTCCGGGTTTTTCACACGGGTGCCGACGGGGATTTCCAAGAGACCAGCCGCACCTACACGCAAATGAACGAGACGCCGGGCGGGATCTTGGAATCGGTTATTGTCACGCAGATGACCACGCCGGCCGGAGCGCCCATCCCGGTTTCGATCACGCAAAAAGTCATCATCCGCGGCAACATGAAATGGTTTGCGACCATCTACTATGTGCAGAACTTGAGCGGCGCCACGGGCGCCACCGCCTTGCGTTTCTACCAAGGCATGGATTGGAATTTTAACGGGGACTACAACGGCGACAATTGCGCGTACGACAATACCAACGACATTGTGTACGGATTCAAACCCACGGGCAACCCCGTTTCCTACGGCGGGTTCTCGGGGTTTTCCGCGTCCAACGCGCACGACGTCAACCTCTATTACAACCGGACTCCGCCGCCCAACGGCATGTGGAACGATATTGCCAACAACACCTTAAACAACGCAGCCACCTACAATGGGGACGCGGGCACGGCGCTGCGCTGGGACAATGCCGCCCTGGCGGCGGGGGCGACTTGGGCGGTTCCCGTGATTTGGGCCTATGGGAACACCATCAACAGCG
>JAAXVQ010000268.1 GCA_013335425.1 Candidatus Firestoneibacteriota bacterium
TTGTTGTTGGAGGCTCACCGATGGCGAGTCCGATCTCGCGCTGTGCCGTGGCCAGCCGCGTCACGGAATCCATCAGCAACATCACATCCATTCCGCGATCGCGGAAGTATTCGGCAATGGTGGTCGCCATAAAGCTTGCTTTGATCCTGATGAGGGATGCGAGGTCGCTGGTTGCCACCACAACCACGGACCGGCGGAGTCCCTCCTCGCCGAGCTCCCGGTGGAGAAATTCAGCGACCTCGCGCCCCCGCTCACCGATGAGCGCAATCACGTTCACATCCGCCGAGGTGTTGCGCGCCATCATGCCCAGCAGGACGCTTTTACCCACGCCCGAGCCCGCGAAGATGCCCATGCGCACACCCTTGCCGCAGGTAATCAAGCCGTCAATGGCGCGCACCCCCGTATACAGCGGCTCGCTGATGGACCGCCGCTCCATGGGATTGTTCGGCTGCGCCTGGATGCTCACCCGCTCTCCGGCCGGGAACGCCCCCAAACCGTCGATGGGCTCCCCCAAACCGTTGATGACCCGCCCGAGCAAGTGTTCCCCCACCTGGGCCGCAAACTGCCCGCCGCGGGCGACCACCAAATGACCCGGCCCTACGCCATGGCACTCGGCCAGGGGCATCAGCAGAACCCGGTTTTTACGAAAGCCGATGACCTCGGCCGGGGTGGAGGTTTTGCGGTCGGCGCTCAACACCTCGCAATGATCGCCCACCGTGACATTGGGACCGCGCGCTTCAATCACCATTCCGACCATGTTGACCACATGCCCCTCGTCCCGGACTTCGGCCGTGTCTTGGACCACCCCTTCGGCCCCGGCCGCGCCCGGGGTCTGCCCGGTATGCGTTTCCAAGGCCCGGGCGATTTCCTCCAGCTGCGTCTCTACCTGCGCATTGACATTGCCGAATTTGGTTTCCAACAGGCAGCCGCCGCGGGCAATGGCCGCATCGACCACAAATTTCAGATTTTGGGGGGCATCGGCCTGCGCCGGGGCGAGCAATTCCAAGTCCGCGGGATTGACCCGGATCGTCAGCAGATCCCCGGGCTCGCGGTGACGCGCCAAAACTTTGCGGATGCTTTGGCGGATCAGTTCCGCCCGGTCTTCACTGACCGACCCCATGATTTTCCGGACAATGGCCAGCGCCAGCACGGCCACCCGTCCTTCAATGCGCTCCTGGAAAGCGCCCATTTTTTTATCGATCTCGGCCAAGGCCCGGGTAAGCGCACCCAAAGTCTCCCGGGAGGCGACTTCGGCTTCCCGGGTTCCGGCCTGGCGGCCTTGGGCAAAGGCTTCCGCCAGTTCCTGTTCCCGTTGCCGCGCCTGCAACTGTTCCCGGTCTGCCTCCGTACTGCGGACCGCGGCGGCCACTTGGCCCCCACTCGGCGTTCGTTCCTGCGTCGCCACGGGCACGAAATATTCGATGCTGCTCAAGCGGGCGGATTTGATGACCTTGGACCTAGACCACCTCATCGGTAATGCTCCCTTTGTTGAGGACGATGACGCCTTCTTCATCCAAGCGCCGCATGATTTCCGCGATCTTCAGGCGGGCGGCGCGAATAACCTCATTTTTGACGTTGTGCATGACCTCAATGTCTTCCTTGAGCATGTCCGCGCCGCGTTTCGACATATTTTTAAATACGGCTTCTTCCACTTCTTTGCTGGCCTTGATCAAAGACGTGGCCAGATCCTGGGTTTCCACCTCTTTGAGCACGCGCTGGATTTCCATGGCTTCCAATTTGACCAAATCATCGAAGCGCACCAGCTTCTGTTTGATTTCCTCGGCCAACTGCACGTTTTTGGATTCCATTTCCTCCAAAATCCGGTGCACGGCCACTTTGTCCATTTGGTTTAAAATATCCGCGCAATTTTGTACGCCGCCGAGTTTCCCCAGCTTGCCGTGGTCGACTTCCTTTTCCAGGCGCTCCAACAGGCGACGTTCAATCTCGCGGGCCATTTCAATGTCGGGCTGGGTTTTGTCCAAAATCGCCAAGCGGCGCATGACCTCGCCCTGCTTGGCCGTGGACAACTGCATCATCACGGTTCCGGCCACCTCGCTGGCCAAATTGGCCAGCACCAGGGCAATGGCCTGGGGATGCTCGGAGTGCAGCACCGCGATCAATTTCTCGGGTTCGACTTCCCGCAGGGATTTGAACAACTCGATTTCCTGGGAGCGCTTGATCTCCTCCAAAATCCGTTCGGCGCGGTCGGCGCGCATCATGGGGGCCAGCACGGCCTTGACGAAGCTCGCGCCGCCCTCCGCAACCGTGTCGATCTTGCGCATCTCCTGTACGAATTCCCGCAGCACCTTTTCTCCCTCGGCCTTGCTGATCTCGCCGCACTTGAGCATTTCCTTGCCGATGCGCTCCACCATGTCCGGGTCGAACTGTTTCATCACTTCCTGGGCCGCCTCGCGCCCCAAAAGCGTCAGGAGCACGGCCACCTTGTACACGTTGTTTTTCTGCATCAGTCCCAGCATGTGGTTGGGTTCCCTTTCCCGCTTGTTGGCCTGCCCGGCTTAAACGCTTACGAGAGCCAGTGCTTGAGCACCTGCGCCGAAGCGCCGGTGTTTTGTTTTAAAAGCCCCAAAATAATTTCCGGGTTCATATCGTCCGGCGAACCCCCGTTGCCGTTGTTCCCGCCGCCGTGCCCCTTCCCCTCGTTCAGGCCGACCTTCTGGAGATTCTTCAAGGCCACCGCCAAAAAAACCACGGCCGCGGCCATCAACAGGGCCAGCGGCACCCAGCGGGTGAGCACCTGCAGCCAAAACTGTTCCTTCTGCGATTTTTCCATGGCCTGTCTGTCTTCTTCCAACCCCTTACGGTTGAACGACATGGCCTTGACTTCGATTTTGTCCCCGCGCTCCGCGATGATCCCCAACCCGCGGGAGAGCACCGTGGACAAGTCCCCCAACTGTTCGGGCGTAAATTTGCCGTCCACGAAAATCCCGATCGAGAGCTGCCGGATCGTCCCCGAAGCCGTGTTCACCCGCTCGACGGTCCGGTTCATTTCGTAGTTGATGACCCGTTCGTTTTTCTTGGTGGATTTGTCCCCGTTGAGCGCGGCGGAAGGCGGATAGCCCTGCAGGTTGGACGCCGTGCCCGCGACCCCGCCCGCCGCGGCGTTGTCCTGGGCCGATTCAAACATGTTCTGCTTCTCGCTGCGCACCAAACCCTGCCGCCCCACGATCGGCGTGTAACTTTCACGTTCGGTGAGCGTTTGGTTGAAATTGATTTCCGCCGCCACCCGCACCACGGCCTTGCCGGGTCCGTAAATTTCCGTGAGCATGGTCTCGGCCTGGGTCTTGATGTTGTCTTCCACTTTTTTCTTATACGTGATCTGCCGGTCGGAGAGCCCGCCCAAACCCTCGGCATCCCCCGCCGCCGAGAGGACATGCCCGGCCGTGTCCACCACGGTCACGCGCTCGGGGGTGAGGCCGCGCACGGCGCTGGCGAGCATATGCCGGATGCTGTCCACCTGCCGGGGAAGGAGGTTTCCGCCGTTGTGCAGCTTGATGAGCACCGAAGCCGTAGGGGCCACTTGGTCTTCAAACCACAGATCCTCGGACGGGATCACCAGGTGCACCCGCGATTTTTCCACCGCGTCCATGGAATCAATGGTCCGTTCCAGCTCGCTCTGCAGGGCGCGCAGGTAATTGATGCGCTGCACTTCGTCGGTGGTGCCGAAGGACATTTTGTCGAAAATTTCAAAGCCCACGCTCTCGCCCCGCGGTTGGCCGCGCGCGCAATACTCGATCGCCCGCTCGCCGCCGCCGTCGCTCACCCGCACCGGCCTCCCCGCGCGGTCATACCGGATCGCCACCGCCGGGGGTGGCGATCCGGTATGACCGCGCGGG
>JAAXVQ010000269.1 GCA_013335425.1 Candidatus Firestoneibacteriota bacterium
ATCGAGGCCTCCTTGTCACGACGTGACGGTTGCGAGGTAATCCGAAAAAAACGGTTTGAGCCGATCGTAGGTGGACAACAGCAATTCCGGCACGACCCGGGTTTCGCCGAAAACGGCCATGAACGAGGAGTCGCCGTTCCAGCGCGGCACCATCTGGAAATGCAGATGGGCGGCGAGGCCGGCCCCGGCCGCCTCGCCGAGGTTGAGTCCGATATTGATCCCCTGGGGGCGCATGGCTTCCCGCATGGCCTTGGTGCAGTAGGTCAGCCCCTTGGTCAGTTCCAGGGTTTCCTCGGGGGTCAGTTCCGTCAGGCACTGGGCATGACGGAACGGCGTGACCATCAGGTGTCCGGAATTGTACGGAAACTTGTTCATGATCACGAAGGTGTGCCGCCCCCTGGCCAGAACCAGCCGCTGCCGGTCGCCGTCCGTGTCCCTGGGCAGGCAGAACACGCAGGCATCGGGCTTCGGCCCGAGTATGTAATCCATGCGCCAGGGCGCCCACAACACATCCATGCGAAAAAAACTCCGAAAGATTACGCGTCGCCCAGAAGCGCCGCGACCATGTCCACGGCCTCGACGGGAAGCGTCACGACGAGGTTGCGGTACTGGAGGATCTCCCACTGCTGGCGCAGGGGTCCGGTAGCCAGGCTCTCCACGAGCGTCAGGGTCTCTGCGTTGGCTTCGGGGTCCGCGACGAGCTGGATGGCGAACGAGTCCTGGTCCTCAGGCAGGCCGAGCTTGGCCCTCGTCTCCGGCTGCGCCGCCGGCTCTTGGTGGCCACAGCCTGCGCCCACTCGGCCCTGACCCTGCGGGTCGCGCTCGTGCGTCCCGTGGTGCATACCACCGATTGGCTGGGCCTTGACGAGGCGGGTTTACTTTTCTTGACCCTCACCAGCGTCTTGTTCCTGGTCGTGGCTTTCTATGCGGTCTACTACCTGCGCCAGGAAGCCCGCAGCGCGCAAACGGCAACTCAACCCGGCGGACTTTTCAACAACACGCCCGAAGCGGTTTTCGTCGCCTGCCTGCTGGCCTTCCTCGCCACCATGACCTTGGTGGTCAGCAGCCGTCATTTCGGCCTGCTCTGGGTGGCGATTGAAGCCACCACCTTAACGAGCGCGCCGCTGATTTACTTTCACCGCCACCACCGCTCCTTGGAAGCCACCTGGAAATATCTTCTCTTATGTTCCGTGGGTATTGCCGTGGCCCTGCTCGGCAATTTCTTTCTGGCAGTAGCCGCTAAAAACGGTTCCGGCCAACCACTGGCCCTGACCTTCGGTGTGCTCACTTCACCAGACGTGCATCTGAACCCGCCCTGGCTCAAAGCCGCGTTTCTTCTCATCCTGGTCGGTTTCGGCACCAAGATGGGCTTGGCCCCCATGCATACCTGGCTGCCGGACGCGCACAGCGAAGCTCCTTCCCTGGTCTCCGCCCTGCTTTCAGGCGCTTTGTTGAATTGTGCGTTTCTCGGCATTCTGCGCATCCAACAGGTCTGCGCGGCAGCCGGGATCGCCGCTTTCGGCCAAGACGCCTTGATTGCTTTCGGCCTTTTGTCCATGGCCGTGGCCGCTGTTTTCATCCTGGGGCAAACGGATTTCAAACGCATGCTGGCCTACTCCAGCGTGGAACACATGGGCATCCTGATTTTAGGTTTGGGGTTAGGCGGCGTGGGACTCTTCGGCTCCCTGCTGCATGCGATCAATCATTCGTTGACCAAATGTCTCCTTTTCCTGGTGGCCGGCAACATTTTGAGCGTCTATACCAGCAAATCCACGGCCGACGTGCGCGGCGTGCTGCAAACCCTGCCGGTTTCCGGCGCCCTGTGGTTGATCGGTTTTCTGGCCATCACGGGTTCACCGCCTTTCGGGACTTTCGTCAGTGAATTGTTGATTCTCAAAGCCGCTCTCGACGGTGGGCATCTCTGGGTGGCGGCGCTGTACCTGCTGCTCTTGGCGATTATTTTTATTTCCATGGCGTCTTTGGTGCTGCGCATGGTCCAAGGCCGAACTTCCCGCCCGGTGTTGATTCGGGAAAGCTGGCTCTCCGTGGCTCCGGCCGCGGTCTTGGCCGGCCTGGTACTGGCCTTGGGCTTTTACCTGCCGCCGTTTTTAAGCGAAACCCTGCACCGAGCCTCGGTCCTTTTCGGAGGCGCCTGAGATGAATCCGCAAACCTACTTGCGCGCACACAATGCCGTCGCGTTTCCCCGAACGGACATCCCCCTGCTGCCTTTTGCCGAGTTTAAAAACAACCTGAAAAAATCCATCCAAACCCAAGGACGTTTGGCCGCGTTGGTGGGCCGGGAAGCGGAGCACGACCGCATCCGCCTGTTGGCCGTAATCGCCCGGGATGCTGCGGGAGAGCTGTTTTTATTTGAAACCGAGGTGGGCGAGGAATATCCCAGTTTCACGCCCGATTTGCCCCAAGCCCAGGGTTTTGAACGTGAACTCGCCGAGCAATGGGGCGTGGTGCCTTTTGGGCATCCCTGGCTTAAGCCTCTGCGCTTTCAACGCAGCGCCCGGGGAAAACACGATGCCTGGGGTCGCGATCCGCTCCAGGTTCCGGTCCCGGACGAACGCGATTTTTTTCATGTGCTCGGCGCCGAGATTCACGAAGTGGCGGTGGGGCCCGTGCACGCGGGGGTGATCGAACCCGGTCATTTCCGGTTTCAATGCCACGGCGAACGGGTGCTGCACTTGGAAATCTCGCTGGGGTACCAACACCGCGGCCTCGAGGCCAAACTGATCTCCGGGCCCGATCGCCGCACCCTGCACTATTTGGAAACCGCGGCCGGGGACACCACCATTGGGCACACCCTCGCCTATTGCCAAGCCGTGGAGGCCCTGGCCGGGCAACCAGTCCCGGCCCGCGCCCAAGCCTGGCGCGCCCTTGCCCTGGAGTTGGAACGCCTGGCCAACCATACCGGAGATTTGGGCGCCTTGGCGGGAGACGTGGGCTATTTGCCCACAGCCGCTTTCTGCGGCCGTCTGCGCGGCGACTTCCTCAACCTAACCGCCATGCTTTGCGGCAACCGTTTCGGCCGCGGCTGGGTCCGCCCCGGGGGCGTTACCGGCGACTTGTCCCCGAGGCAGATTGCAGAATTCACGCAAAAACTCTCCGCGACTTTTAAAGACACCGCCCAGGCCGTGAACCTGCTCTGGAAAACTCCGTCAGTGCTGGGCCGCTTCGAAAGCACCGGACCCCTTGCTCCTGAAATCTGCGCGTCCTTGGGGTTGGTGGGGCCGGCGGCACGTGCCTGCGGCCTGGAGCGCGACGTGCGTTCGAATTTTCCCACAGGCAGGTACGCGGTGACGCCTATATCTCATGCCAGCTGGCCTACCGGCGACGTGTTCAGCCGTGCTTATGTGCGCTGGTTGGAAATCCAACGTTCCGTGGCCTTCATCCGGGAATTGCTGCCGTCTTTGCCCGGCGGTGCTCTGCGGACCGAGCCCGTACCTCTGCGCCCGGGGCTGGCCGTGGTTTCGTTGGTGGAAGGCTGGCGGGGAGAAATCTGCCATGTCGTTGCCACCGATGCCCAGGGGCGTTTCCTGCAATACAAACTGGTGGACCCCTCGTTCCATAACTGGATGGGGTTGGCCCAAGCCATGCGCGATCAACAAATCTCGGATTTTCCGCTGTGCAACAAAAGCTTCAACTTGTCGTACTGCGGGCATGATTTATAATTAGCAGGGTGCTGAAAAAGTCTACTACCTATCCGGACTCGAAAGAGCTCTTTGGGTCCAGGTGAGCAAGCGTTGAGGAAATCCTTATCAGCAAAAGGATTTCCGATTCGAGCGAGACTCTCCGAGGCGAGCGGCTTGCGCACCTGGACCCCAAGCGCTGAT
>JAAXVQ010000270.1 GCA_013335425.1 Candidatus Firestoneibacteriota bacterium
CGGTTGCCTAACAGCGCGCCGCCTATCAATTTATGATCCACCATCAAGGGCTGAAAACAAAACGCACAAAACCCCAACTGCCGTTCGAATTCAAACCGGGTTTGCTGTCGAAAAGCATGCCGGCTGAAAACCAAGGGATGCAGTTCGTTCTCAAGGTTGACCTCAAACTTACCCGCATGCGACCAAATCAGGTTGCAAACCGCCGATTCCGAACAGGCCAAACCCGCCGAAGCCCGAAAAAGATAACGTTGCCGCCCGGGTTCAAACACCACCAAGGCCCCCGCGGTCGCCTGCACCACGGCCATCAGGCGATCTAAAATTTTTCGAGACTGTTGTTGTTCATCCCAAGGCGGGAGAAGCTCGAACTCCGGCGCTTCATCCCAAAAGGTTTTAAACAGGTTGAGTTCCGGTTCACGGGATTCCGGGAAAACGGGCAAAAACTTTTCGGCGGGCTTCATGCCAGACTATCCCCTTTCGTACCCACCCCCCGGTTTGAGCGGTACGCGTAAGCCAAAACCACATGCTCCCCACTCCCAAGCCAGTATCGGCCGGGAATTAAAAAACTTTACCTTTCCCTGCGGACGATGGTCATGGGCAAATCGGCCAGGGAAACTTCCTCAGGATCGAAAGTTTTTTCCTCTTCCAAATCCTTTTTCCAAGGCAGTATGAAGGCGAACTTGGACCCTTTGCCCACTTGGCTCTTGACCCAAATCCGTCCGCCCATGGTTTCCACCAAACGTTTGCACAGCGTCAGCCCCAAGCCCATGCCGCCGACTTGGCGCACGTAAAGTTCCTCCACTTGATAAAATTTCTTGAAGACTTCCGAAAGCATATCCTTGGGAATGCCGGGGCCTTCGTCTTCAACGGAAATTTCCAAGTAATCTCCCGGATCCAGGCTTAAAAAATCCACATAAGAACAGGGCACGTCGTCCTGGTAGAGGGTGTCAATCCCCTCCCAAGGCTTCACCGAAATCCAGACGCTGCGGTGCGCCTGGCTGAACGCCACGGCATTTTCCACCAAAGCGACCATAACCTGTTTGAAACGGCGTCGATCGACGGAAATGGGACCGGCCGCGGCGTCAAAATTCACTTCCAGCCGGATATCCTTGGCCTCCACCGCCTCCTG
This sequence comes from Candidatus Firestoneibacteriota bacterium, assembly GCA_013335425.1. GTDB lineage: Bacteria > Oederibacteriota > JAAXVQ01 > JAAXVQ01 > JAAXVQ01 > JAAXVQ01. The sequence goes on from JAAXVQ010000270.1 coordinate 1,127, forward strand.
CAGGACGGCCACGGCCTTGCCGATGATGGAGAAAAGGTTGGAAGGCATCGTATGCAGATGGAACTCGCTCTTATCCATTTGGGCGATGTCCAGCACTTCCTCTACTATCCGCTGCAATTTTTCGCTGTTTTGATTCACCACCCGCAGATATTTTTTCTGCAGGTCATGCAACGGACCGGCATTCTCGGTGAGCACCAGGGAAAGGTAGCCCTTGATCGCGGTCAACGGCGTGCGCAGTTCATGGGCGATCATGGCGATGAATTCGTTCTTGAGTTTTTCCAATTCGTGGAGTTTGTGGTTTTCTTCGGAGAGTTCGCGCCGTTCCAAAACCCGTTTCACGGTCATCTTCAACAGGTCGTTGGAAAACGGCTTAATCAGAAAATCACGTGCACCTTTTTTCATGGCCTGAATGGCGGTTTCCACCGACCCAAAGGCGGTCATAAGGATGATTTCCGGGGCACTGGGAATCTTGTTGACTTCCTCCAAAAACTGCAGCCCCGACATGCCCGGCATGCGGATATCGGAAATGACCAGGTCGAACTCCTTGGCGCGCACCACGGCGAGGGCTTCGTTGCCGTCGCAGGCGGTGACGACTTGGTAGCCTTCTTCCTCCAGCAAAATAGTCAAGGCCATGCGGATGCCGACTTCGTCTTCCGCAACCAAAATCTTCGCGTTCACAGGATGTGCCTCCTCAAGGCCTCAGCCCCGGCGACTGGATTGGTATCGTCCTCAATGATTAGGATCGTTCATCCTCGATGAAAGCATTAATAAAAAGATCCACCAATTTGGGATCAAACTGCTCGCCCGAGCAGCGGCGGAGTTCCAAAATCGCCTCGTCGGTCTTCATGGTGTCGCGGTAAGGGCGCAAACTGGTCATGGCGTCGAACGAGTCGGCCACGGCAATGACCCTGGAGAACAAAGGGATTTCCTCCCCCCGCAACCCGTCGGGATAGCCGCTGCCGTTAAAGCGCTCATGATGATGGCGGATGACCGTTTCCCCGCTGGGAAGAAACTTGATGGGTTTGATGATGCTTCCGCCGATGGTGGAGTGATTGCGGATAAGATCCCACTCTTCGGAATTTAGTTTGGAACTCTTCCGCAGGATCTTCTCGTCAATGCCGATTTTCCCGATGTCGTGCAGCAGGGCCAGGTACTCCAGGCGCCGTTTCTCGACCGGGTCGATTTCCAAACGGTCGGCGATCAGCATGGAGTACTGGGTCACCCGTGAGGAATGCCCGAAGGTGTAGGTGTCCTTGGCTTCGACGGCCGCCACCAGGGCGCGGATGGTGTCGGCGAAATATTCCTGCAAATCGGTGTAGAGCTGGGCGTTTTCTATGGCAATGGATGCTTGATTGGCCAGTGTGGTAATGAAGAAAAGGTCTTCAGCGGCAAAGCGGTTTTGTCCCCCCTGCGTGGAAAGGACAATGGCGCCCAGCACTTGATTTTTACGTTTGAACGGCACGGTCATCATGGAGCCCAGCTTTTCCGTATTGCCCAAATATTGCTGAAAAAGCGCGGACTTCTGCACGTCTTCCAAAAACAGCGGCTGCTTGTTCAAGGTAACCCACTGAATCGCACGCCGGTCCGTGAGGTTGAGTTCCTCGGAGCCGTTGTTATCGTGGGGAGAATAGCAAAGCTGCAGCTTGATCTCGCGCGTCTCCGGGTGGTAAAGCACCAACGTAGCCCGGTCGGCGTTCACGGTCTGACGAGCCATTTCCAAAATGATGGAAACGATTTTATTGATTTCCAGGGTGGAATTGATGGTCTTGCCGATTTCGTGTAAAATGGAAAGTTCAAAAACCGTGCGATCCAATTTTTGGTTGAGCTGCTTTAAATGCGCGGTTTCCAGATCGCGGCGCTGGAGCTCGGCCATGAGCATTTTGCGCTCGCGCTGGAGCGCATTGTCCACCGCTTCGCGCAGCCGGTTGATTTCAAAAGGTTTGACGATAAAATCGAGCGCACCTTCCCTGACCGCGGAAACCGCCTTCTGCACGCTGCCGTCGGCGGTTAAAATAATGACCGACGTACGTTCCTTGAGTTTGTCCTTAATTTCCTTCAACAGGGTCATGCCGTCCATTTCCGGCATGGTCATGTCGGTTAACACCAAGTCGTAAATCTTGTTTTCAATCAAATTCATGGCTTCGCGGCCATTGGAAGCCGTATCTATGGTGTGCCCTTCGCTGGTTAGGAAGACATGCAACGATTCACGCACACCCATTTCGTCGTCAACCACGAGAATATTGGACATCACGCACCTCATTAAGCATATTTCCAACGTCCAATGTATTGCAAGTTGCTTGCCAACGAGAAACAAGCGCCGAAATAACTTAAAATAATTATGCTTATTAAACGCCTATTTTTAAATGGTTTTATAAACCTCTGATTAGGCGCTTTGACTATTTTTTAATGCAATTAAATAAATTGTTAATATTATTTATAAATAGCACATGTTATTGAAAAATAATCCTTTTCTTAGAGAGGTAATTATTCATAATCCATTGCATCAGAATAGAAGTAAAAAAAGTATTTTTCAGAAAATCATTCAACAGCGTAAATCTTCAATTAAATTAATAAAAAAATTAAAACAACAAGAATATGATATATCAATCGAAGGGAGGATCTCTTATCCGAATGGTAATCGTCTTGCTTATAGAAGCAATATCAAAAAACGCATTGGTTTTGGATCTGGAGGATTTGGTTCACTTCTTAC
>JAAXVQ010000271.1 GCA_013335425.1 Candidatus Firestoneibacteriota bacterium
CGACGGCTCGCCGGTGAAGGTCCTGGGAGAAAAAGTCGGGCTGCAGGCGTTCCCGAAATTTTTCCACCAAGCCGGGGCGTTTAAGCAGGGCGCTCAACAGACCCTGTTCTTCGGGTAAAACGGCCGCCGGTTCCTCGGGCGCGGATTCCCGCGTCTCCCCGAAGGTCGGCGGCAAAGGCGGACGCTTTTGCCGTCCCAATTCCTGCAACACCGTGCGCTCGTCCAGCTGCAAACGCCCGGCGATCCATTGTACGCTCAAACTGCGTTCCACGGGACTGGCCATCTGACTGACTATGGGGGCCAGGGCTTTTAAAACCGTCACCTTGCCCTCCAACCGGTCCAGCTTCTCCCGGCCGGCCAGATGCGTAAACACAAATTCCACCATGGTCTGGGGCTGGTCCAACAGGCTCTGAAACGCCGCGGCGCCTTGCGCCCGTAAAAATTCGTCAGGGTCCTTGGCACCCGGTAAGGCCACCACCTGAACGAGACATCCTTCCCGATTGAGCACCTCAAAGGCACGCAACGATGCTTGGACACCGGCTTCGTCCGCATCGTACAACAACAGGACTTTTTCCGAAAAACGCCGGATCAAATTCGCTTGAGCCGGCGTCAGGGCCGTACCCAGGGAAGCCACTGCCTCGGAAAACCCGAACGCATGACAGGCGATTACGTCCATGTAGCCTTCCACCAACACCAGGCGATTGCGCCGGCGCGCAGACTCCCGCGCCAGGTCCAACCCGTAGAGCAGTTCGCCTTTTTTAAACAACGGCGTCTCGGGTGAGTTGAGGTACTTGGGTTCCCCCGCGTCCAACACCCGGCCGCCGAAAGCCACCACGCGCCCCTGCAGATCGCGGATGGGAAACATCAGCCGCTGGCGGAAACGGTCGTAAAACCCGCCGCCTTCCTTTCGGGGTACGATCAAACCGGCTTTTTCCAGCAAGCCTTCGGAGTACTGGTCGCGCCGGGCGGCTTTGAGCAGGTTGTCCCAACCATCCGGCGCGTACCCTAAGGCAAAGGCCTCGGCCACTTCGGTCGAAAGGCCGCGTCGCTGCAAATACGCCTTGGCAGGTTCGGATATGCCCGGACGCCGCAAGGCTTCCTGAAAACGCCCGGCGGCCCAGGCGGTCACTTCCAGCAATTGGCGCCGTTGCGTGTCCTGCGCTTGATTCGCCGGCGTACCGGCTTCCGGCAGGGCAATACCAGCGCGTTGCGCCAATTCCTTCACGGCTTCGATAAACGTCAGGCTCTCGGCCCGCATGACAAAATGAAACGCATTGCCGCCGGCTTTGCAACCGAAGCAATGAAAAAATTGGCGATCGGCGTTGACCGTGAAGCTCGGGGTTTTTTCCTGGTGGAAAGGGCAAAGGCCTTTAAACCCTTTTCCGGTGGGCTTCAGCGACACATAGCGTGAAATGACTTCGACAATATCCGTACTGTCGCGAATGCGGTCAATCAGTTCAGGCGGAATCACTCACATGGCCTCGGTGGTAAGAAAATTTCCCCAAAACTCAGATCTACTCCGGCGCCTTCCGGATCACGCCCCAAGGCCGGAAAGCAGAAACAGCCCGGAAAAAGTCCCGGGCTGTTTTTGAATGGGGCCCTTGCTAAAAGGTCCGCAAAAATCCGCGATTACCTTCCCGCAGAAAGCCTTCGCATAAAGCGATTCAAAATTTAGAAACGCTTTTTGTTCTTTTTGCGGGCAGCAAGCGCTTTTTGTTTTTTCTTCACGCTCGGTTTTTCATAGTGTTCACGACGCCGCATTTCGGACAAGATTCCGGACATCTGAACTTCCTTTTTAAACCGGCGGAGGGCTGCTTCGAAATTCTCATTGTCTTTGATTCGAATTTCTGGCACGATGATTTAATCCCTCCTTTCTAGTTTCCGTAGATTCAATGCAAATAATCCCCAAAAGTCGGAGATACTTAGGGTCAGTATACTTATTTAGGCGATCGTTGTCAATTTTTTAATGAAATTTCAGGCTAAAAAAGGTTCTGACTAGAAGGTTTGCGTTTCCTTAGCATAATGCCTTTAAATACAATAAAAAAATCATCCAGGGGGCCAGGAAAACTTCCGGCCGCCCAGAAGGTGCAGATGCAAGTGAAAAACCTCCTGCCCGGCATCCGCCCGACAGTTAATGACCACCCGGTACCCGAAGATCAATTCTTTTTCCTTAGCCAAACGGTTGGCCGTCTCCACCAAGCGTCCCATCACCGGCCAACCGGCCGGCACGTCGGCCACCGTAGGGATATGTTCCTTGGGAACGATCAGCAGGTGCACCGGTGCCTGGGGCCGGATGTCTTCAAAAGCAAAAACCTCCGCGTCCTCGTATACTTTTTTAGAGGGAATTTCACCGGCGATAATCCGGCAAAACAGGCACTCAGGATCGCGCGGCATGAGTTGACTCCTAAAAATTTATCCCATAATGCAAACTGGTGATGAACTCGGTATAGCTGTTCGTCGCAGCCAGTTGATCCTGAAAATCAGCGTTGGAAATTTTCAGGCCGAGGTTCTGCGAAGCCGTCAGATACCAGGTGCCCTGCACGGAAACCGTCGTAAGCCGGTTTTCCACCATGTTGAGGTTGTCCTTGCCGGCCAGGTTTTCCCAACCCGCACCCAAATCCAATTTCCCGGGCAAGGCTTTCCAATTGGCATGCAGATTGAGCAGGGTGTAGTTCACGGTTTGGTCGGCCGTGACGGCCAAGGTGACGGGCAGGCTGCCCACCGAGGGAGAGAACCCCGAATTTTTCATCAAATTGCTCGTGAGTCCGTATCCTCCGGAGAAAGACCAGGATGAACCCAGTAAAAACATCAGCGAAGTGAAAAACGACGTCGACTGCATGTCGGCCGAAAGGCGCTGGACCGCCAAATCGCTGAATTGAGTCTGGGACAAGGTGACGTTGGCCAGGCCCTGATTGCCGCCCATGGGCACCTGCACCCCGAGCCCGGCGTTCAACACGCCGGTGCGGTTGTCGATCAGCGGGTTGGGCGAGGTGTCGTCCTGCTGACGGTTGAAGGAATACCCGACAAACACCGTCGGCACATAGTTCGTGATTTTGGTGTTGAGCATGCCGGACAAAAAGGTGGTGTTGGTCGTGCCGGTGTTGGCTGAAAGCGTGACGCCGGCTGCGTCTACGAACTTGGCGTTTTTTTGCCCGCCGAGATTGTCATGCCAAACATTGCCGTTGAGCACCAGCGCCAGCGTGCCGTCCAAAAAATACATTTGGCTGTCTCCGGCCAAACCCTGCCAGTCGCCGATGAGCCAGGGGTTGGCACTGGACACATAGTTGGCTCCCGTATTTTTGTACTCCAACTGGGCATAACTCCGCCCGCCCCAATCCCAGCGCATGCCGCCGCGGTAAGCGCTGCCCAGGGAAAGGGAAAGCAGGTTGGAACTTTCATCATAGTAGCTGAAACCGCCCTCGCCGAAAAGCGTGGTGGCGAGCTTCTCCTGCCAGGGAATTTTGATTTGCGCTTCGGAGGTGGCCACCCAATTGTGCAAAGGCAACGAACCGCCGGAATTTTTAAGCGACCCGGCCTGGTCGTTCACCGTGCAATAATTCAAGGCCAGCCCCGTGCCGGGCAAAAAATTATAGAGCCAGCGCGTGCCCCAGAGCCATTGCTCGTAGGTGCCGGGTGCCGACACGTCGCGCCCTTCCACCGGCAGTTGCGTGAGGCCGCCGATAACCTGAAATTTGGAATACGCCGTTTCGGGTTTGCCGGAGGCAAGCGACAGGCTGCCGCCGCGGATAAAAAGATTGTTCAGCGAATACTGGGAAAACACGGGATACATATCGCCCAAGGTGGCGTTGAAGTTGTCGTTGAAGTGCTTGATCCC
>JAAXVQ010000272.1 GCA_013335425.1 Candidatus Firestoneibacteriota bacterium
CACGGATTTCTGCAATGGGAAAACTGCGGATTGGATCGATATCTTCCGTGCCAAACGCGCCTTCCTCACCCACCAATTTAAGCCCGTGTTCCTTGGCCAGCAGGTGGATCATGCCGGCAATGTTCTTCTGCACCTCATAATTGCAATGCAGGTCCTGGATATGAATGATGAGTTTATTTTGGCCTTGGAAGGCTTTTTCGACGGAACCCAATTTGGCGGGCAGATCGACGGATTTTCCCTCATACACAACACTCAAAGGTTTCGCAAGCGATATTGAATACGCCCCAGGCTCGAAAGCCCATGTCATATATGGGAAAATGAATGACAAGGAGGTGATAATCGTTATTACTTTAATTAAAACTCTTTTCATGACGTACCTTTATAAGCGGCGTTTCATTTTGAAACTCGATATTTAAAGTATAGCATTCTATGGGTTTATTTACAAATTTACCGTCTATTTATTATCGAGAGTTATGTTAAAGGCTTGAGAATTTCAACTTTTTCCTTAAAACAGCTTAAAAAATAAGCGTTTTTCGTTTGGCTGAAATGTTTTTCCCAATCAACCGGCACCTCTGTTTTAAGCCAAACGAGAACCACCTTCTTGGCTCTACACGGAATACATAAAGCTTTGTATCCGCCTTAAAGGTCGAATGCTGGGTTTCCGCTCAAAAACAAGTCCCTGTTGTGATAACTGATTTTCAATAACACGGATTCCCCCCCGGCTATGGGGCAGGGGCAAAAGGAAAGATCGCTTAGCCGCATTCATGACTTTCAGAGTATCAAAACCCGAAACGCGCAAGGCCTGCAAGAGTTCCAGACGGGCGCTGATTTGATTCGGAGTCAACGTTCCGGCGTTTTGGATTAAAAGGGCCGTATAACTGTGGAAAAGGAACTCGGAAGTCGTCTGGACAGTCGAAAAATCTTGTACAACCTCTTTAAACAAAATCCCCGCCGCTTCCCGCAGCCCGGGATTGCCCGAGCGTGAATAAGCGTAAATCTGATTCTCCCAGTACGCGCGGGGATTGCCCGAACGTGCCGCCAGCTTCGCCTCCAGCCGACGCTGCCAGCCTATGGTGACGATAATAACAGTCATTAGTAAATCCGCTGTCGCGCCCCGAATCCCCGTGAAAGAAACACCGTCGCCGGTTTTTAGATAGTGACGGATCAACCAAGTAGGCAAATGCACTGCCGAACTCTCCAAATGCGCAAAACGGAAAAAAAGCAAATTGAGGAAGAATTGAAAAGAGCCCATGTGTTCTTCCTTCACGCCGAATTCCGGCAAAGTTTCCCTCAGACCCCAGGAATGAACTTCCACCGGATCCAGCCGGAAAAATCGCAGCATGGCCCGGTTGAGCGCTTTTAAAAAAATCGGGGTTTGAAAACGTGCGTCCACCGATACACCCCGGGATAAAAGTTTAGCCTCGCCGGTTTGCTCCAAGTCGAGCGCAAAGGTTACTGCGCCGGTCACATTGTTGTTTTTAGGTGAAAAGAAGCCTTCCGCCCGGTAAGCCAGCATGGTTAAAAGCGTTGACCAAAGCGAAAACTTCGCGAGCCAGGAGCCTGTGAACGGAAAAATGCCTGCATTGGAAAATTGCCGATTTATGGCATCGAGGTAGCCCGCATCCCCGTTCAACCCAGGCAGGAAAACCGCCAGAGAGGCCAAAACCGCCAGCAGCACGACCGACATGTCCGCAGACCGCGAGGTAGCTCCCGGAACTTCGAAAATAATTTTCTTTTTGGGATCACCGTTCGTATAGTTACCGTCCGGGGTATCGGCAAGGATCTTATACCGCAAACCCTGATTTTTATAAAAACTTGCCTGGGGGCGATTCTCACGATAATTCAACCCGATCTGCGCTATTTTTTTTGCCTTGGCCTTATCCATCGCCGCTTCGAAAAGTCTTCCGCCGATCCCGCTTCCCTGTCGATCCGGCAAAACCGCCATAAAAGGGATCCAGCCCGCGGAATCCATGACCAAATATCCCAAGAGACGATTGTTCGAATCCACTGCAAACAAAACCTCATCTTTGTCGAGCGCGCGTTGAAAATCAAGATACGCCTGGTACGCCGCTTCCCAGCCGACCTGCTTATTGATTTCTTCAAACTGATCTTTAATTTCTTTTTCCAAAACACCCCTGCCCAGAAACTCTTTAAACCCCATAACTTCCGGGGTGGATTGTTCGGCGGGCAAAACGAGGTTTTCGGCCTTAGCCGCTTTTTTCTCGGAAGGCGCGGCCGGAGAATAAATAATCCCCCTTACCCTCCCTTTCCATCCCGTGTTGGTTTCCGTAAGATCGCTGTTTAGCGGCAGCAAGCCCCTTAATAACGTCACTTCTTTTTCACCCTTAACAAAACCGTCTCCCAAGGTTTCTGCATACTTGAGTTTTTCAGAAGCGACGATCACATACCCTTCCTGATCCGCCCAGGCTTTCAAGTACTCGCCGAAAATCGGAGCAAATTCATAATTATCCGAAGTCTCAATCGGGCTTAGTACAAACAGGGTTTTATCCTGCGGATCCAAGGCAACACTCACCCGCGCCAGCGGTTGTTCCGGTTTTTGAGGATCCCGCACATAAATGACCCCAACTGCAGGATTGAGAAGATAACCCGCAGCCGACTCCTGATATTTCCCGTTAACAATATCCAAACAACTTCCGCCCAATTCCGGCCACCCCAAATGCAAAATTTCCATAGGATCCGTTTCCAGAGAAATCACGACGTCTTTGGCATTGGGACGATCACGCTCTGCGCCGGTTGCGCCCTGTTTCCCCCCAGTCCGTTCCCGGAAAATCCGACGAGCACTGTCCACATGGCCTTCAATGACGGCATAGAGAGCCAACTGTTCCGTAAGCACAACCTCCTTATGCTTGACCAACCAAGTTGAAATGTGGGAGAGTTTATCGTGAATGTCGCCTTCGCTGAGATATTGACTGCCTTCGAAATTATCCAGCAGCGAATCCAAGCTGCGCTCGGCGGCGGCTTGTGAAATTCTCAATTTCCGCAAATGCCGTAAGGTGTCATTCCAGTGTCCCCAAAGCCTTTGATCCAGGCCTTTTTCCTTGGAAAACACCTTGCCCTTCATGGCCGAAGGTGCCCGTAATCCTACGCCGTCTTTTATCAAGAACCCTTCCAACGCTTTCAAGCGAGCTTCCATACCATTGATTTTTTTATAGTTTTCCCAAAATGCCTTCCGGGCTTGTTCGGGTGTCCCGGCCGACAGCCGGCTCTGGAAATATGCCCGCAAGGCTTGATTCAGCGGATTGTTTCGCCGCAAAAAATCTTTATGGCGTGCAACAAATCCCACCACATTGATTTCTTTGCGTGTGGGATTCAGCCAATCGCTTTTTGTCAGGTCGAAGTTGAATATGCGCCCCATATGTTGCGGAATAATTTTCTGCAGCTCGGCAGCCATATTTTGGGCAAACTTAATTTTCCCACCGGCGGCCTTTAATTCCGAATCCGTTTTTTGATGCATTTGCAGCCAATTGTCAACCTGATCGGTTAAACCCAACCACTGGAAGGCTCGCCAATCCCGGGCGGCCGTCTCCAAAATCGTTCGAACCCCGCCCCAATACCGGGCATACTGGTCACTTTCATTTTCTTCCGACGGCGCCCAATTGGAAAAACCGTTGACTGCCTTGCGGAAGGCGGGTTCCCCTTCCACCAGCCGCTCGGACAGAGGCAGGATTTCGGTATAGGACGGGGAGCGGCTGACCTCTCTCAACATGCGGGAGTATTTCAAAGGCAAACCCTGCCATCGCAGTATTTGATCCAGAAGAATATGCGCCAGCAACTCCTTTGAGCCGCTATGTTTTTTC
>JAAXVQ010000273.1 GCA_013335425.1 Candidatus Firestoneibacteriota bacterium
CTGAAAGTGCCGCCGGCAACTCGGTACCCATCCTGCGTCCCCGGGATGAACACGACCTGCTGACCGTGGGAGATTTTGTCTACCTGTCGCTGCCGGGTTCCAAAACTCTGGCGCCCAACGAAAAGTACCTGATCTACCGTTCCGGAGCCAAATATTCGCCGGCCGCCAAGCATGCCTGGGGAAGCGAACGCATCGGTAAATTGGAAATTTGGGATATTTCTCCGCAGGTGGTTACGGGGCGCATTGTTGCGGCCAACGACATTATCAGAAAAGGCGACCTTGTCTGTCTGCAGGAACCGCGCTGATTTTTCCTTCCCGCCGGCTCCAGGTTCCACCCTGGGCAGGCAAAGATGTTGAAAAATACCCGGCGATTATTAAATTTGGGTCCGCTTCTGACCACCGTGTGGGCGGCGTTCCCGGTTGCGTCCGCGACCGCTGAGCGTGAAGTTCTTGATTTGTTGCGCTTGCCCGGGGCCAGCCCGGCGTATTGCTCCGATGTCCGCCTGCCCCTCTCCGACCTGAACGCGCTCACCGACGGCAACACGCAAACCGCCGTGGTTTTAACCTTCAACCCAAAACCCGTCTGGGAAATTATTTTTTCTTTAGGAAACGAAACTTGTACGCCGCAGCGTTTGGAAATTCAACTGGCGACGACTTTGGGGGAGCCGGGAAGCGAAGCCGGCGGCAGGGTGGAAGCGGCGGTCACGGATATGTCGGACCGGGTCGGTTTTCAAGACCTTTGGTCCATGCCTTGGTTCAAGGCTGCGGGCGTGCAAAGCGTGGATCTGCCCGGCCAGGCGGCTCGCTGGATCAGGCTGCGCTTTACGCCGCCTGCCGGTGCCGGTCAAGTCCGTTTGGCCGAAGTTCGCGTGTGGGGCGTCGCCGGCCGGCCGAAAAGCCTTTATCAATTTAAAGAGACTCCGGCGCAAGCCCTGGACGTCCTGCGCCAAGTTAAAAGCGCAGCCGGCGAGGCGAGTCTCAGCCAAACGGAACAAGCGTTGTTTGCCGATATGCGGGACGGGAGCCTGCATGCTTTTTTACCTGTGGAAGCGGCTTTGATCGCTTCCGGCGTGCACGACGCCGGAGCGCGCAAGGTCTACCTGGAGAAATTGAATGCCTGGGCACAAACGGCCCGTCGGGAAACCGCGGCTTGCGCCACTCCCCTGGCCAAAGCCGAACGCCTGCTGGCCTGGATGCATGCGGGGCCTGCCCGCAACGGGTATCAACCCACCCAGAGCAGCCTGGCGGTGCTGTTGGACGAACAGACGTTCAATTGCGTTTCCGTCACGTTGCTGTTTAACTACCTGGCGCGCAGTCTGGACTTGGACACGCGGGCTGTTGAAGTGCCTACGCATGTTTTTTCGGTTATCTATGGGAAAGACGGCGGCACCTGCGACGTGGAGACCACTTCGGCCGGCGGCGTGGACCCGGGGGCGCATCCCGAGGTCGTCCGGGGACTGCTCGCGGAAAAGCAATTGGTCTATGTGTCCGCGCGCAATCCGGAGATGCGCCGGGAGGTCGGTGAGTTGGGTCTGGCGGCTGCGGTGTATTACAATCGCGGCGTGTTGTGTTCTCAGGAGAAGAAATACCCGGAAGCCTTGAAGGCGGATTTTTGCTGTTTGAGCTTGGACCCTGAGTTTCCCCAGGCCGTGCAAAACACGCTGGCCACGCTCAACAATTGGAGCCTAAGCCTGGTTGAGCAAAAACAATACGCAGAAGCCGTCCGGGTGGTTACCTCCGGCATGGACCTGGTGCCGCAGGATCTGGGGTTCCAGGATACGCGCCGCCTGGTCTATACGCGCTGGGCCGAGGAAGCGCGGCAAGCCGGGCGGACGGAAGAGGCTTTGGCTATTTTGCGCCAAGCGGCTCTGGCCGACCCGGGCGGGGATTTTGAACGCCGCCAGGCGTGGGTGTTCATTGCACCGGCCGCGCTCCTGAGCGAACAAAAGCAATGGGCCCGGGCTTTGGCCCTGGACGCCCCGGGGCGCGAGCGCCTGCCGCCGGCGGCGCGGGCGGAATGGGAAGCGTGGCGGCAGGGAACCTACCTGACCTGGATGCAGGCCGCCTTGGGGAAGCAGGATTTTGCCGATGCGGCCCAAGCCATGGAAACCGCCTGCCGCGAAGCGCCCCAAAGCACGGAGTATGCGCAAAATCTGGCTTTTGTGGTGCAGTCTTGGGCCGTTGCGCTTTATCGACGACAAGGTCGCCCGCCTGCTGAAGCGTTGCTCCAACGCTATCATGACCGCTTTCCCGGGGCGTGGATGTCCCAAGCAGCGGCCGGTTACGCGGGCGTGGTCGTGGAAGATTTGCGTCGGGATCCTGATTTCGCCGCGCGGGCCGCGTCCGTGTTGGCGGACTGCGAACCGTTCCTGGGCGCGGCTCCGGGTGTGAACGAATTGTTGCAGGGTTTTTACGAACAGGCCGCGCAGGAACATATGCAGAACCGGGACTTCGCGGGCGCTGCCGACATTTACCGGTGCGCACAAGCAAGTTTTCCGCAAGATCCCCATTGGCGGCAAGGTGAAGAAGCGGCCCGCGCGCAGGCGCAAAGACTTTCAGCCGGGGACGAGCCGGTGAAACCCAGCCGAACCGAGGACCCTGCGGTCGGGAAAAGCGCCGATGCTTACGATGCGCGCGGCCAGGCCGCGTTGGGACACGCCGCCTGGTCCCAAGCCACAGCCATATATGATGAAGCGCTGCAACGATATCCGCAGCATGCCCGTCTGCAAAACAACGCGGGCGCTGCCTGGGACCAATGGGCGGAAGCTGAAATCAGGCAAAAGCATTGGGATGCGGCTTTGACAGCCTGTGAACAGGCTCTGTCCCGCGCCTTGAATCCCGAACATTTTAAGCAAAAGATTATTTACCTGGTGCAAACCGGCGGGCAGGAAAGCCTGCAAGCCGAGGACGTCACTTCGGCCGGCCCCTGGTTGCGGCGTCAGCGCCGCCGCTTTGTTGAACTCAAAGCATTGCCTGCGATGATTTCAGTTTTGTATACCCGGGCATTGGGTGATTTGCCTTTGGATGATACGAAACGTTATTTATCGCGCGGCAGGGATTTGCTAAAAGGCCGGCAACAAGCCCTGGACGCCCCGCAACCGGATGAAGAGTTGGTGAAAACTTGGTGTGATCGTTTCGCGCAGGACGGTCTGGATAGGCATAATTGGCAGGCGGCCTTGGACATCTTGGCCGCTGCACGGAGTTTACTGCCTTATGACGAACATTTGCGCCGCAACGAGGTTGCGGTTTGGAATATCTGGGCGCAAACCTTCATCCAAGCTTCCCAGTGGGATTTGGCCGAGGGCATTTACACCCAAGCCTTGCAGCGTTTTCCGCAGGAAAGCATATTTATTAATAATTTAAATTATTGTAAGTCCCAAAAAGAGGACAAAGTTTATAAATAGCGGAATTAAGGTTTTTGAGCCCTTGTTTCAGAGTTAAGTGAGGGAGATTAGGAAGGATATCGGCTCCCAGGGGTTTGCTTAGGCATGATTTAGTTGGCCCAATCTAAGAAATTAGAGCTTTGCTTTATGAACCGAGTTGTGGCGTTTTTGACTTATTCAGCAAAAACGCCACACGATTTAGGCTTTTTCTGAACCTTGATTTTACCAGGAATTTAAATATCCTTAAATTAGAAGGAAAAACACGGGCTGCTGTTTCTTATATTTTGGCCTGATAATTGCTTTTATATTGGCAGAGTTTTAAAATAAACCAAGGAGAAACGAACATGAAAAAGATTTTGGCTTTGGCTTTCGCAATGATTTTCGGTTTGTCGATCGCGGCCTTCGCGGCTGAAGAAG
>JAAXVQ010000013.1 GCA_013335425.1 Candidatus Firestoneibacteriota bacterium
ACCTGTTCCCCATCTTGGTACTCAGGACGATGTGACTTAAACAAAGACACCCGCCCCGAATTCCGGATCTGCCCGAAGGCCTTATGCACCACGGAACGCATGTCGTCTTTATGGTACTCATTGGGACCGAAAACATTAAAAAATTTCAAGCCGACCAGGCCGGCGGCGTAGCCGTTCTTGATGGCCCACACATCCAAGAGCTGCTTGGAATAACCGTACATGTTCATGGGCTTGCAGCGCAAACTGGCTTCGTCGGCGTCCGAGTAGCCGTCCGCCCCTTCGCCGTAAGTGGCCCCGGAACTCGCGTAGATAAAGCGCGCTTCTTTTTTCAAACACCATTCGGCCAGCGTCTGGGTATAACGGTAGTTGTTTTCCATCAAATAATTCGCATCCCGCTCGGTTGTTGCGCTGCACGCTCCCATGTGCACCACCGCTTCCACGCTGTCGAGGGACGCATCGTTTTGAGAAACGCGCTGTAAAAACTCCTTATGATCCGAGTACTCCGCAAAGCGGCGGTTGACCAGGTTCTTCCATTTATCGGTGGTGTCCAAAGCGTCCACCACCAGAATATCTTCCCGTCCCAACTGGTTGAGTTTCCAGATAAACGCACTGCCGATAAATCCGGCCCCGCCGGTAACGACGATCATGGTGTGGCTCCTTTAATTTTCAAACTGTGGGTCAAAACGAATGCAGGTTGGCTTTGCTCAGACGCACGCGCCGGACGATTTCTTCCGCGATGTCGGGCAGGGGCAGGATTACATCGGCTGCACCCGCATCGATGGCCGATTTGGGCATGCCGAACACCACCGAGGTGGGTTCATCCTGGACCACCACTTGCCCGCCCGCAAGCTTGACGGCTTTGGCCCCGGCAGCACCGTCGTGTCCCATGCCGGTAAGGACCACACCCAAACAATTGGCGCCATAGACCTTGGCCGCGGTTTCCAGGGTCACGTCCGCCGAAGGGCGTACGCTGTGGCGGGGCGGTTCCTGGTTCAAGCGGATGAACTCCCGATTGCCTTCCCGGAACACCGCCATATGATAATTTCCCGGAGCAATATAAACCCGTCCGACTTTGACTTCCTCGCCTTCCTCGGCTTCTTTGACATTGAGCGCGCAGGCGACATCCATGCGGTCGGCCAAGGACTTGGTAAATCCTTGCGACATGTGCTGCACCACCAAAACCGGGGCCGGCAAATCCGCCGGTAATCTGGGGATGATTTCATACAATGCCCGCGGTCCGCCGGTGGAGGTGGCGATCACCACGGCCTGACGCTCGCTGGGCGCAGCCAGCGGCAGCGTGGGCCCCTTGACCAAACGTTCGATGTCCACAAAGGACAGACGGCGGACGTCGACTTGCGAAGCGGTACGGACTTTGGCGATGAGCTCCTGCTCCACTTTGTCCAGGTCCAGACTAATCGGGCCCGAAGGCTTGCAGACAAAATCCACGGCCCCGTACTCCAGCGCCTTCATGGTGGTCACGCCCCCGCTCTCGGTATAGGCCGAGAGCATGACCACGGGCGTGGGACATTCGCTCATGATGTAACCCAGGGTTTGCAGGCCTTCCAGGCGGGGCATTTCTATGTCCAGGGTGATAACGTCGGGTTGGTAATCGGTGACTTTTTTAATGGCGTCCAGGCCGTCGCGCGCGGTGGCGACGACCTCCATGTCTTTGGACGAATTTAAGATGTTGCGGATGGCCTTGCGCATAAAGGCCGAATCATCCACCACCAAAACGCGAATCTTCCGCAAGGCATCCATCGTCGGTTAAGGGCCGCGGGGCTATTTCGCCAAAGCGCGTTCAACGGCTTCCAAAACACGCGGCGGTTGAAACGGCTTGATGATGAAATCTTTGGCTCCGGCCGCAATGGCTTCGATCACCATAGCCTGCTGTCCCATGGCGCTGCACATGAGGATAACCGCATTGGGGTCTACCTTCATGATCTCCTTGACCGCTTCGATGCCGTTGACTTCGGGCATGATGATGTCCATGGTGGTCAGATCGGGGCGCAATTTTTGATACAACTCCACGGCTTCGCGCCCGTCTTTGGCCTCCCCTACAATTTCATAATTTTGCTTCGAGAGGATACCCTTGATCATGACCCTCATGAAGGCGGCGTCATCGGCAATCAGAATCTTGGCTGGCATTAGTCACCCTCCTGGTTATGGTTCGGCAGAGCTCCCGGAGCACCGGCCGGTCCCGGTATGGCTCCCAGGGAGGTTGATTCAATCTGGCGTGCTTCCTGGGTCGTCAATATCTTATCGAAATTCAGCAAAATGATGATCCGTCCGGGCAGTTTGCCCACCCCGGTCAAATACTCGCCGGCAATATCGGCGATCATCGGCGGCGGTGGTTCAATGGCGTCCACCGGCAGGCTGATGACTTCGGTCACCGCGTCTACGATCACGCCGATAATTTGTTCCTCAACCTCCACTTCCATAATGCGGTGCTGGGCCACGTTGGTGTTGATGGGCAAATCGAACCGGCGCCGCAAATCCAACACGGGTATGACCTTGCCGCGCAGGTTGATCACGCCCTCGATAAAGCGCGGTGCACGGGGCACCCGCGTGATTTCGATCAGGCGCAGAATCTCATGCACTTGATGAATGGGCGCGCCGAATTCTTCGTCCGCCAGTTTGAAAATCACAATTTTCATGTCATTTTTAATCTGACGTTCTTCATACATTGCTAAATGTCCCTCTCACCGAACATGGCCGTGCGGACGCGTACTACTCCGGTTTCCGGAAAGAAATCCACCGAACGCCCCGCCGTACCGCCGGTATCTTCCCCCACCAGGGGAATGCCGTAACGGACGAGTTCCTCTTTAACGGCGATCACGTTCCTCTGTCCGATGTTCATGTTACCACCAATAGCCTTTCCTGCAAAGGTAAACATGTTGGCCCCGCCGACCACCTTAGCCTGGAAACGCTCTTTGGGAAAACCCAGCCGGTTGAGTTCCGCCAGCATGGTAATTATGGCCGTGTCCGCAAACTTCGCGGCGCTGACCTCCTTGCGGTAGCGGACCAGTTTCGAATCGGGCAACATGATGTGCGCCATGGCCGCCAGCTTTTCCTGAGGGTCCCACAGCGCCAACGCCACGCACGAACCCAACCCGAAGGTGACCAGACACTCCTGGAGGCGGGCTATTTTCCAATCCGCCATGCCTACTTTGATGTTATCCGGCATCGATCACTCCGGCTGCTTTTTGTATCGCCTTGACCATGGTGTCCAGGGCATCGGCTTCCGGGATTAAAAAGATGTTCCCCGTCAGCCGGGTTTCGGTCTCGAAAATCTCGGTTTGGATCAACAGCGCATAGCGCGCATCTTGAGAAAGCTCGACCAACAGCGTGTTTAAAATCGCCAGCATGGTGTCGATGGCCAGGGCGGGAACCGTGGGAATAAGCTGCAGGTCCAAGAACTTGGCCAAGGCGTTGAGAAACGAGCCGGTCAAGATGGTGCCCAATTCCTTAAGCGCGGAAATACGCATTTCATTGAGCAGGCTGGCCGCCCCCACGGGTTGCCCCATGAGCAGGTCGGTCAAGGCCAGCAAGTCCGCGTGCTCAAACGTCACCAAAATCTTGGCCGGCAGATCGCCATAAACCTTGAGATAGATGCCGGCCACGATGTTTTCGTTGGAATCCACAACCTCGGGGACTTTTTCAATGGGGATGATCATGACCTTGGGCACGGAGGTGCTGATCGTCCGCCCCACCATTTGGGAAAGCGCCGTGGCCGCGTTACCCGCGCCGATGTTGCCTAGCTCCTGAAACGCGTCTTTATAAAATGCATTGATTTCGCTGGGATCATTCATGCGCGCTTTACCCCTCTCCCGCTTCCAACTTCTGCACGGCTTCAATCACCGAGGTCGGTTGGAAGGGTTTGATGATAAAATCGCACGCTCCGGCCTGCATGGCTTCCACCACCAGAGCCTGTTGCCCCATGGCGCTGCAAATAACGACCTTGGCCTGAGGGTCGATCTCCATGATGCGCTTTACCGCTTCAATACCGCCCATCTCGGGCATGATCAGGTCGATGAGCATGATATCGGGCTTGGACTGCTGGTAGGCCTCAATGGCCTTGAGCCCGTTCTCCGCCTCGGCCACAATAGTATGTCCATGGCTGGTTAAAATATTGCGCAACATCATGCGCATAAACGAGGCATCGTCAACAATCAGGATTCTGGACGGCACAATACAACTCCTCCCCAAAGTCTAAACCCGCCGGGTTGCGGGCACCCGCGGTCAAATCGCCGAATCGCCGCGTTCTCCGGTCCGCAAACGCACCGCCTCGTCGACCGGCAACACAAAAACTTTCCCGTCCCCGAGCCGGCCCGTCCTGCCCAAAGCGGCTAAACTATTCAAAACATCCCCGACCTTATCATCGGATAAAACCATTTCTAACATAAACTGAGGTAAGAATTCAACCACGTAATTTCGGCTGATCTTTTGTTCCAGCTGCGAACGGTGCACACCGCACCCCTGGACCTCATAAATCGTCATGCCCATGACCCCTTGGCGCAGGAGCGCCTCCTTCACAATTTCCAGTTTGGGGCCGGGCAAAATGCATTTGATCAGTTTCATGGCAATCCCTTCAGCGGATGCTGCGGATATTTTTAGCTCCGGGCGAATAGCGGAAACGGTCGAGCCAGTCCTGCGCCAAGCGCAGGTTGTCCGAAGCGGTCATGGCCGCCTCGGTGTTGGGCGCCAGCTTGATAAACTTGTCCCAAGCGGCAATGGCCTCGTCCCACCAGTTGCGCTTAAAATAGATCTGACCCAGGCGGTCATGGACTTCGATATGCTTGGGGTTGAGTTCCAAAGTCCGGCAGTATTCAACCTCCGCCTCTTCCCACCACTCCTTGCGCAAATACACTTCCCCCAGGTAATAATGCGCATCCGGGTATTCCGGGTTAAGGGAAACCGCCCGGAGCAAGTGCTCGAGCGCTTCCTCGGTCCGGTCCATTTTCTTGTAAATCAGCCCCAGGTTGGTGCAGGCCTCCACGTAGCCCGGATTGATCTTCAACGACTTGCGGTATTCGGCAACGGCCTCTTCAAAGCGGTCGGTATTGCGGTAGACGTTGGCCAGATCATAGTGCGCCGCCGCATTGTGCGGATTGGCACGGATATCGGCTTGGAGCTTCTCAATAGCTTCGTTGAAAATATCTTTTTTCTTGGCTGCCGCCGCCAAATTCTTCCGCGCAGTCTCATAGCCGGGATCAATTTCCAGCGCGTGGTTGAATTCTTCAATGGCCCGGTTGTAAATCCCTTTTTGGTAATAGATCACACCCAAATTGTTGTATGCCTTGGCGTATTGCGGATTTAACGACAACGCCTGGCGGTACTCCTCCTGGGCGTCGTCGAAGTTGCCGATGCTTTTGTAGGCCATCCCTAAAGAATTGTGGGCAATGGCGTTGTCGGGGTCCATGGCCAGGGCTTTTTGATATTCAATAATGGCCTCATCAAAACGCCCTTTCTCCGCCAGAGCCAATCCCAGATAAATAAACGCCTCGGCATCTTGGGCATAGGCCGGCGAAAGGTCCACCGCCCGCCGGAATTCCTTGACCGCGCCGTCGTAGTTGTTGTGCCGGTAATAGTAGATGCCCAACTGATAGTGCGCATCCGCGTAGTGCGGGTTTTTCTGGATGGCCTGTTCGATCTCCTTGATGGCCTCGGCCACCTTGCCCTGCTTGTAATAAACGATGCCCAGTTCGTAATGTCCGCGGATGTTTTCGTTGTCGTACTCCAGCACTTTGCGCAGCTGCTCTTCGGCTTCCGGGAAAAGGCCCTGATGCCGGAAGATAATGCCCGCGTTGATGTAGGCATCGGAATAACGCGGGTTGATCTGCAGGGCGTGCTTGAACTCATCCAAGGATTGGGTCAAAAGCTTCATTTCGAAATAAACTTCGCCCAAACTGTTGTAGAGTTCTGCGTCCGCCGGAGAAACCACCACCGCCTTGCTGTATTCCTGAGCTGCTTCGTTGAGCAACCCCTTGAGACGGTAGGCCTTCCCCATTTCCTTGTAGGCTGCGGCCGGGTCCGAATCCTGAGCGGGTGCGGCGGAATCGCCACGGGCCTCGCCGTTTTCATCGGCGCCCTTGTAATATTCAATGGCCAGATTGGTCGAGGATTGCGCGTACCCGGGGTTGATTTCCACGGCGCGGTTGAACTCGCGTTCAGCCTCCTGGTTCATGCCCTTGTCCCCATAGGCAAACCCCAGGTTGTAATGCGCCACGGCAAATTCGGAGTTGATCTTGACGGCTTGGGTGAATTCCGCAATGGCCTGATCGTAAAGACCCTTGTTGTAGTAAACCTCTCCCAGCGTGTTGTGCAAATCGGCAAAATGCGGGGCCTGGTCGATGGCGCGGGTAAGCACCCGCAGGGCATCGTCGAACTTCCCCATACTTTTGTAGACCATGCCCAAAGCGTTGATGGCAAACAGGTGGGAGGGGGTGTTCTCGATGGCGCGCTGGTACTCCAAAATGGCGTCTTCGTAGCGCCCGGTGTAACGGAAGGCGTTTCCCAGGTTGTAGTGGGCGTCCGCATCGCCGGGATACATTTCAATGGCCCGCTGATAGGCGACAATCGCCCGGTCGTAAATGCCGGTGTTCTTATTGACGGCCTGCAGGTTCTCCATGGCCTGGATCAGGTTGGGATCGATCTCCAGCGCGCGTTTGAACTCCTTGATGCCCTCCACGTACATGCCCTTGGAGTAATAAAAGACGCCCAGATTGTTGTGAGCCGAGGCGTCGTTTTGATCGATGCCGTATTCAAATTCCCGGATGGCTTGGGACTCTTCCATCTCACTCATGCCGCGCTCCGCTAGCCTTTGATGAATTTGATGTTGTTGCGCAATATCTCATTGCTCGGGTCCAATTCCAACGACCGTTCCCACGCTTCCAGCGCCCGCTGATTTTGCTGCTGTTTGAAATACATGTTCCCGATTTTTAAAAAGGCGTCGGCCTGGTGCTCGTCGAGCTTGATGACTTCCTTAAACTCCAACAGCGCCCGCGGGTAGTCGCCGCTGCGGTAAAACATATTGGCCAACCCCAAGCGCAGCTGCAGGTCGCGGGGCAGCAACTGCAACGCCTGCTCGTATTCTTTGAGAGCGTCCTCAATATGGTTTTGCTGTTCATAAATGAACGCCAGCATCTTATGCATGTTGGCGTCAATGGGATTTAATTCCACCACGCGCTTAAACTCGGCAATGGCTTCGTCGCGCCGCCCCAGTTGGGCATAAATTTGCCCCAACAGGCTGTGCCCCTCGACATTGGCCGGATTGACTTTTAGCGCCCGCAGCAAAAATTCCGGCGCTTCCTCCAGCTTGTTCTGGCGCATCAGCAGGGTCGCCAAATTCAACAGAGTCACGGGGTCGGCGGTGTTCAACTCCAAAGCCCGGCGGTAATCGGCTTCGGCTTCGGAAATTTTTCCCAGTTTGATGTGCACGCCGGCCAAAATGTTGAAGATGGCGGCTTGGCGGGGATTGATCTTGAGCGCCGCTTCGTACTCCCGAATGGCGTCCGGGTAAAGCCCCTGGCATTCAAAAATAAAACCCAGTTTGAAATGCGCTTCCGAAAGGTTGGGGTTGATCTTCAGAGCGGCCGCGTACTCGTTCCGGGCTTGTTCCATGCTTCCCTGCTTGTAAAAAACGTCCCCCAAGTTGTTGTGCAGCCCGGAGTCGGCGGAATTGATCTCCAGCGCCTTTTGATATTCGGCCACGGCTTCGTCCGGGCGTCCGGTGTTGGCAAAAATCAGCCCCAGCTTGCAATGGGCGTTCACATGCCCCGGATTGGCGTCCAGGAGTTGGCGGTACTCGCCGATGGCCTGATCATACTTGCCCAAATTGGAGTATAAACTGCCCAAGTGAAAATGAATCTCGACATTGTCCGGAGAGAGCTTCAAAGCTTTTTCAAATTCCCGAACCGCGTCCTGATAACGGCGCGTCAGGGAAAAAGCAGTGCCTAAATTAATGTGGTCTTGGGCGTTCTCCACGTCTATCACGCTCCTCGCGGACGGTTCAATCCTCAGCCGGGGGCATCTCCTGGCGCTGGTATATCCGTTCTTCCAAATTAACGCTCCGGTAACGGGAGCGGTATTCGCTTAACAGCACTTCGGTCTTCCCCAAAATCAGGTAGCCGTTGGGACGCAACAAATCGTGAAACCGGGTCATCAACTGGCTCTGCAGCGGACTGGTAAAATAAATCATCACGTTGCGGCAAACAATCAAGTCAAACGGACCCGCAGGCAACGCCCCGGTCATGTCATTGGCTTCAAAGGTCACCAACTCCCGCAGCGTGCTGACCACCTGCCAGCGGTCTCCCGACCCCTGGAAAAAACGGCGCCGCATCTCCGGTGACACTTCCTGCAGGGCGCTTTCCTTATAAATCCCTTCCCGGGCGCGCGTCAAGCAGGTCTGGTCGATATCCGTAGCCAAAATAGAAAGCGGCTTCCCCAACAATTTCAGTTCATAAAACAACATAGCCAGGGAATAAGGTTCCTCGCCATTGGCGCAGCCTGCGCTCCAAATACGTATGCGTTCACGCTTTTTCAGTTCCGGCAATACCAAACGCCCAAAACATTTATAAACTGCCGCATCCCGAAAAAAATGGGACACATGAATGGTTAAGCGGTCCAAAAGAATTTTATATTCTTCAGGTTCCCGCCTCAGAACATCGTAATATTCCCCATAATTATTGGAGTTCGTTGCCCGTAAGCGGATAGCCAAACGCCGTTTTAAATAATTAATTTTATAAAATTGACAATCCAGACCGGTTTTTTGGTTCAACCACTGCAAAATATGCCCAAATTGACGGTCGTCGTTCAAAGGCGTCGGCATAAGGTGTCTCTATCCATTTGTAATTGTTGTCAAAATTCCGTCATTAAAACATAGCAAAAAAATTATACTATTGAACTGGCCCTTCTTACAATCTCTTTTTCGCGTCCAAACAACGTTTTTCGTCTTGACTCCTTAAAAGCTCGAAAAACTTGCAGTTGCGCCATCCGATAAACAACTAAGGATATTTACGGCTTGGTTAACATGTTTTTGGAGTAAAATCTTCTTGGCCGGCAAAAAAACCAAACCGGAATTCACAGATGATGCAGATGGCCGCAGATTTAAAAATTTTAAAACCAAATTTTTTGGGACGTTTTAAGGCAGCACCTGCGTCATCTGCGGAAAAAGGGTTGTTTTTTAAGGACCGGGATAGTTGTGTTTAAATAATTTGGACGGCCATGATTTCAAACAAGCTGTTTTTTCACACCCGAAACAATCCGGATGATGTTGTTCCAGTCCTTAATTTCGTGAATATCCCCGAAACCCATTTCAGAAAACATCCGCACCACTTCCGGCGCTTGGTGAATGCCGATTTCAAAAACCGCCGCACCGCCGGGGGCCAGACAACGTCCGGCGGCCCGCAGCATAACTTCGATTTTCTTCAAACCCCGTTTCCCGCCGGAGAGTGCCAAACGCGGTTCCCGCAGCACTTCGGGCTGTAAAGCCGCCAAGTCCGCCTGAGGAATATACGGGGGATTGGAGACCACCAAAGAAAACCGGTTGCGCCCGGCCGGGAAAAAATCCCGACCGGCATTTCCCTGCACAAACCGGCAATGTCCTTCCGGAAAACGCCTACGGTTGCTGCGGGCCCACTTCAGCGCCCGGGGTGAAACATCCAGCCCCCATACTCGGGCATCCGGGTATTGCCGCGCCAGCGTCAGTGCCAAACAGCCTGAACCGGTCCCCAAATCCAAAATACGGGTTACGCTTTGGTCCTGGCAACAGCGGAGGGCCTCGGCCACCAAAAGTTCGGTCTCGGGACGCGGAATTAAAACCCCGGGACCGACCTGGAACATTCGCCCGCAAAATTCCGCTTCACCTAAAAGATACTGCAAAGGTTCCCGCCGGGCGCGACGACGAACGAGGGCTGAAAAACTTCGCCCCACCACCGGAGATAAAACAAGTTCGCGCGCTGCCAACAATTTGACCCGTTCCCATTTCAGCACATGCGCCAGCAAATCCTGCGCTTCCCGCAACGGCGTTTCCACGCCGTTTTGAGCCAAAAGCTCTTTGGCCCAAAAAAGCGCTTGCGCCGCGCTGATGCCTCGGTTATCCTGTGGGTATTTCCGGTTGACAGATTGTTTATTTGGGTTTACCATACGCCCTATTCTGTAAGCCTTTTAGGAGGAATCCCATGCCCAGTTTGAACGCTTTTATAAACCATTCTGCCCATGCTTTGGAAAACTTTGCCTCATTAACGACCCGCCGTATTTTGGCTGTTTCCCTGCTGACCCTGGGTACGGCCGTCGGCGCCTGGTTGGTGGTCCCGCTTCCCGGGACGCCCGTGCCCATCACCTTGCAAACGTTTTTTGTTTTGGCCGGCGCCGGATTGTTGGGCGGCCGTCTTTCCTTAAGTGCGCAAAGCGCCTACCTGCTGCTGGGCGGCGTGGGGCTCCCTTGGCTCGCGGGCACGGCTTTTGGCGGCCCCGTGCTCTTGGGCGCTACCGGCGGCTATCTGCTGGGTTTTGTCCTGGCCTCCGGCCTGATCGGCCGACTGCTGCAAAACAGTTCTTCCACCCTGCGCGTCTTCTCCGCCCTGATCCTGGGCGAAGCCGTCATCTTGACCAGCGGAGCGCTTTGGCTCTCACTGGTGATGCACGTTTCGCTCCCGCAAGCCATGGCTTTGGGCGTCTTGCCCTTCTTGCCCGGAGATGTTGCCAAAATCTTGGCTGCCGCGGCCGCCATCCGCTGGCTTCGCCCGGTTGCGCAGAAAGCCCTGACCGCGTGATTCTCGCACTTAGTCCCCATCATATCCTCTGCCGCCTGGGATTTGTCGGCTACGGATATTCGCCGGATTTCATCCGCGAGATGGAACGGACCGTTAAACTCTTAGAATCCAAACGCGTCAAAACCATCATTCTGCGTGCGGGCTTCGACAACATCTGCCGGGCTTGTCCGCATCATGAAGAAGAATGCGCGCCGGAACATTTAGGCTCACGCGGCGTCTCGGCCGAAGAGTTCGACCGCCGCACCCAACGTGCGCTCAAGGTAAAACTCGGCCATCCTTATCCGCTGCCGGAAGTCAACCAGCGCATTGCCGCCCTGACCCCCGCTGAGTTCACCGCCATCTGCCAGGGTTGCGAATGGCAGCGCCTGGGTGCCTGCGCGCAGGGGCACCTGAAGCTGCGCCAGCAATTTTTCCCGGGGAAATAACCGCCAAACCAAATTGCCGCCGACGGTTTTAAGCCTGCGATAATTTTTCGGCCTGGTCCGCTTCCAGCAATTTCTGCATCAGTTCCCCGATCTCGCCGTTCATAAACACATCCAGGTTGTATAAGGATACGCCGATGCGATGGTCAGTCACTCGGTTTTGAGGATAATTGTAGGTGCGGATTTTCTCGCTGCGATCGCCGCTGCCCACCTGATTTTTCCGGTCCGCGGCCTGTGCCTGCGCCTGCTCCTCTTCCTTGGCCTGCTGCAAGCGCGCCTGGAGCACCTTCATGGCTTTGGCTTTGTTTTTAAGCTGTGAACGTTCGTCCTGGCACTGCACGGAAATGCCCGTGGGCAAGTGGGTGATGCGGATGGCCGAATAAGTGGTATTGACGCTCTGCCCGCCCGCGCCTGAAGAACAAAAGATATCGATGCGCAGGTCGTTGGGGTTGAGGTTGACTTCCACTTCGTCGACTTCGGGCATCACCGCCACGGTCACGGCCGAAGTGTGAATCCGCCCCGAAGCCTCGGTCTGGGGTACGCGCTGGACGCGGTGCACGCCGGCTTCAAACTTGAACGTCCGGTAGACGTCCTTGCCGTCGATTTCAAAGATGATTTCCTTGAAGCCGGAGAGATTGGTGGAATTGGAATCCAGCACGCTGACCTTCCAACCCTGCCCTTCCGCAAAACGACTGTACATGCGGAACAAATCCGCGGCAAACAGAGCCGCTTCATCGCCGCCCGTCCCTGCCCGGATTTCCAAAAACACGTTCTTGCCGTCATGCGGGTCCCGGGGCGTCAACAGACGCTTGAGTTCGTCCTCGGTGAGTTGCAGTTGCTGTTTGAGCTTGACGATCTCGTCTTGAGCCATTTCCGCCATGTCCGGGTCCTGCTCGGCCAAGGCTTGCGCATCGGAAAGCTCCGCCGAAAGCTTGCGGTGCTTGCGGATATTTTCAACCAATTCGGACAACTCGGCGTGCCCCTTGACTGTTTCCCTAAACTTCGCCTGATCGGCGACCAACGCCGGGTTGGCCAATTCCTTTTCCAGCGAGTCGAAACGCTCTTCGACGAGTTTTAGTTTGTCCCACATGCCGCTTCCTCCGGTTCAATGCTCCCCAGCCGTTTTTCTTCCATGGCCAAAACTTCCTTTAGTGCCGCCAGGGCCACTTCCACCTGCGCCGGTTCGGGTTCGCGGGTGGTGAGCGCCTGCAGGGCCAAACCGGGTTTAAAAAGCCAGCGCACCCAAGTCCAGTGCTGATAACGAGCCGAAAAACGCTGCAACTCGTAGGTCACACCCGCAATGGGCAGAAGCAGCAGCATTTCTCCGCCCAGCCGGGCCCAAAGCTTCAAATGCCGCGGCAGCAGAATGGCGAAAGTGATGATGGAAACCACCATCACCATCAGCAAAAACGCCGTGGAACAGCGCGGATGAAACCTGCTCTTGTCCAGCGCATGGGGCAAATCCAAACCCCGGCCGGCTTCCCAGGCGAAAATGGATTTATGCTCGGCACCGTGGTACATAAAAACGCGGCGCAGATCCGGCACCCAGGACATCATCCATAGATAAAGCAAAAAAATCGTGACCTTAATACCGCCGTTTAAGGCATTAAACGTCCAACGGCTCTGACCTGAGGAAAAATACTTGGCTGTAAATTGCGCGCCGTAATAGGGCACCACCACAAACAATAAAATGCCCAACCCGAAACCCACGCCCAGGGTGATGATCAGCGCCACCCGATCGCCTTTGGAGGCCGTCGGTTTTTTCCCCGCGGCCCCTGCCGGAGGCACTTCGGCCATGGCTTGCTGCCCTGACCACTCCAGGGCTTTTAGCCCCAGGAACATGGCTTCAAACAAAACCAGCGTGCCCCGCAACCAGGGCCATTTTAAGGGGGGAAATCGGTCCGCCCAGGCGAGCACGGGTTGGCCTTCCACCACGATCGTGCCGTCCGGCCGGCGCGCGGCCATAGCCATGCTCTTGCCGGCGCGCATCATCACACCCTCAATGATCGCCTGTCCGCCCACGTTGATTTTAGCCATATGGCATTTCCGCTTTCTTCTAAATTGATCTTCCCCTGGAGAAAGTGAGGCCGGGGTGAAGGACCGAACTTATTTGTTTACCGTGCGTATTTTTCCCGAACTTCCGCCATGTTCCCGCAGGACATTTTACCTTCGGGGCAAGCTCCGGAAACGCAGCCGGGCCCGGCTTGCGCGAACAGCGCCGGAGCTACCGGCTTAACCACCCGCAGCATTTCGTCGGCCAAGGCGTGAATTTCCCATTGCGCCCGGTTGCAGCAACGCAGGGCGAAAAAGTGCAGCAGCTCGCGGGCATTCATGCTCACCACGATCTTGGTTTCACAGGCGTTGGGCAGCAAGTAGCGGGCGTCTTCGGCCGGAATACCGGCCGCCAAAAGCTCGCCGTAGGCTTGCCCCAAGGAGTTCAGCGTCTCGTCAAAACGTTTTTTCAACTCGGGTTTTTGCGCCAGGGAAGGCGGCGTAATATAAGGAAACTCGCGCAGGGTGACATAGCGCTGGCTTTGCTGGGAAAACGAGGCCAAGCGATGGCGCACCAACTGATGGGTCAGTGCCCGGGAAACGCCTTCGATGCCGAAAGTGAAGCCGGCATGTTCAAAGGCCGAAAGATGCCCCATCTGCGCCAGGGTCTGAATAAACCCGGCGGTTTTTTCCGGAGTCAATTTTTCCGCAATGGCTTCCAGTCCCACGGCCGAGTAACACAACTTAGCCGCCTGGGCCACCACGCGCTCGGGCTCCTGGGTATGTTGCAACAGGATTACTTTTATCTCCATCCGCTTGCCGTCCTTCCGGTTTCCTCAAATCGCCTGAAAAAAAAGAACTCACCCGCCTCCCGAAGCAGAGTCTCCGAAGAGGCCTGTCAGGAAGCTTGGGTGAGTTAAAGAGAAAAACCGGGCTAAGACTCTTTTTGCGCGTACCGGCGGCGGAACTTCTCAATGCGCCCAGCCGTATCCACCAGCTTTTGCGTACCTGTAAAAAACGGATGGCATGCCGAGCAGATTTCCACGCGGATCGCGGGAGCATGGGTGGAACGCGTCTCGATGGCATTGCCGCAAGCACAGGTAATGGTCGTGGCTTCGTATTTCGGATGAATCTTGGCTTTCATGAAACTCGTACCTCCAAACAAATTGCCTTCTATCCCGCTTTTCTCGGGAATTATAAGGGGTTTACACTATCATAGACCCCGCCAAACCGCAATAGAATAAATTAGGCGAAAAACAACCGGGACTACCTGGCTGCCTAGGTGTTCATGGCTTCCAGGAAAGCCTTGTTGGTCTTGGTTTTTCCAATCTTATCGATGAGCAGTTCCATGGCTTCGACCATGCCGATGGGGTTGAGTACCTTACGCAACACCCAAATCCGCGCCAAATCCTCAGGCGGACTCAGCAACTCTTCCTTGCGCGTGCCTGAACGGTTGACGTCGATGGCCGGGAAAACTCGTTTTTCCGAGAGCTTACGGTCGAGGACCAGTTCCATGTTGCCCGTGCCCTTAAACTCTTCAAAAATGACTTCATCCATGCGGCTGCCGGTGTCGATCAGGGCCGTGGCAATGATGGTGATGCTCCCGCCTTCTTCCAAGGCGCGGGCTGCGCCGAAGAAACGCTTGGGACGCTGCAGGGCGTTAGAGTCCACGCCGCCGGAAAGGATCTTGCCTGAAGGCGGTACCACGGCGTTGTGGGCGCGCCCCAGGCGCGTGATGGAATCGAGCAAAATGACGACGTCGCGTTTATGTTCGGCCAAACGCTTGGCCTTTTCGATGACCATGTCGGAAACCTGGACGTGGCGCTCCGGCGGCTCGTCGAAGGTCGAGGAAATAACCTCGCCTTTGACCGAGCGCTGCATGTCCGTCACTTCCTCGGGGCGTTCGTCGATAAGCAGCACGATGAGCCAAACGTCCGGATGATTGGCCGTGATGGCGTTGGCGATTTTTTGCATGAGAATGGTCTTGCCGGTGCGGGGCGGGGCCACGATCAGGCCGCGCTGCCCTTTGCCGATGGGGATCAACAAATCCATGATGCGGTTGGAAATTTCTCCGTTGGGGTTTTCCAATTTAAGGCGTTCCCGCGGGTGAATGGGGGTCAAGTTGTCAAAAAGGATCTTGTCGGCTTGGACTTCCGGAGATTCGAAATTGATCTGTTCAACTTTTAAAAGGGCGAAATAACGTTCACCCTCTTTGGGCGGCCTTACCTGCCCCGAAACCGTGTCCCCCGTACGCAGGTCGAAGCGCCTGATCTGGGAGGGTGAAACGTAAATATCGTCGGG